>NZ_JAOTJD010000038.1:0-49783 GCF_042714595.1 Phenylobacterium ferrooxidans
TCTTCCAACCCCACGAGTGCGCCAACTACCTGCACAACTCCGGATACGGTTCCGTCTAATCGAGTCCCGCTCTAGGGTCCTATCGAGGGTTGCTAGCCCAACGCGGGACCGCACGATTGGTGACGGCGCCGAGCGGAAAAACCTGCTCTGTCAGGGCTCCGACATAAGGCTGCGCAAGGGTTTGCGGCCGTCGGGCCCGATGGGCGCGACGGAACAGGCGGACTTGTCGGATCGGGCGTTGTCTGTTCGTCCTAGGAGCAGCACACAACCCAGGAGGTTCCCATGTCCTATGTCGACGGCTTCATCCTCGCTGTCCCCAAGGACAAGATCGAGGACTACAAGGCCATGGCCCGGCTGGGCGCAGAGGTCTGGAAGGACCTGGGCGCGCTGGCCTATGTGGAATGTATCGGCGACGACGTGCCCTGCGGCGAACTGACCTCGTTCCCCCGCGCCGTCCAGGCCACCGACGACGAGGTCGTGGTCTTCTCCTGGATCGTCTACGAGAGCCGCGAGGCGCGCGACGCCATCAACGCCAAGGTCATGTCCGATCCGCGCATGCAGCAGTACGATCAGACCAACACCCCCTTCGACGGCAAGCGGATGATCTTTGGCGGCTTCCAGCCCTTCATCCAGGTCTAGGGGCCTCCCTAAACCTCCCGCCCGATAGGATAGAGCAGATAGCGGTCGTCGTAGAACGGCGTTCTTTTGTAGAACCAGGCCAGCCGCGCACCAGGGCTGCCGGCGAACTTCGGGTCTGCCGCCAGCTTCGCCTCGAACTCGGCCTTCAGCTGCGGGTCCCCGGCCAGCATCGCATCGGCCAGTGGGGCGATGGCGTAGGCCTCGATATATTCCACCCGGGTCAGCACCTCGGGGATCATGCCCCAGGCGAAGAAGCTCTCGCTGGACTGCGGCTCCAGCAGCAGCACCACCAGGTCCCCCAGGGGCTGATCGGTCGAGATCCGCACCGAACCCGGCGAAAAGGTCCAGTCGCGGCGCTCGGTCGTCACCGCCTTCACGGTGATGGCCACGTGGCCCTCGGCCGCCTGGCTGGCGATCTCAGGTTTGCCCAGCCGCAGCATCTCGACGCTCACGGTGGTGGAGGCCGCGACCGCCTCCATCTCAACCCCGTGCAGCCCAAGGCGCTCGATCAGGTCCTTGCGATAGCCTGGAACCCAGTACCCCTTGGGCCGCGCCAGGGTGAGGGTCGGCTCCGACAGGAAGTGGGGCAGGGACCACGGCTCCGGGTCGGCCTCCCCCAGCCAGCGGATCTCGCGCCGCCCCGAGGCCACGCTCTCATAGGTCTCGTACGCGATGCCCTTGAAGCTGCGCATCCGCGCCGGGGCCTTGCCGGGCATGAAGTTGGCCGGAATCTGCGCCGGCCGCAGCGCTCGGTCGGCCGTGATCGCCGCCCGCAGGCCCGCACCCTGGCCGGCCAGCAGCCGCAGCGAGGTCTCGAGGAACACATAGGTGGCCAGCACCCGCTGGGCGTGGGGCTTGAGGCTATGGTTCTCGATCAGGATGGTCGGCACGTGGGCCGCCGCGCCCCAGCCGTTGGAGAACCGCTCTCCCAGCCCCCCGTCCGAGAGGCCCTTCCTGGGATCATTGTCGTCCAGGCCGAACACCAGCTCGCCGGGGATGTGGCCCTCGGCCTCCAGCGCCGCGTTCATCGCCGGCTTGAGCACATCGTCCAGCCAGACGGCGATGGCCGGCGAGCGCGACCACGACCGCGCCTCGCCGTTATAGCCGTAGGTCAGGTCGTACTGGTAATCGAGCCCGTCGGTGACGTGGATGTCCACATAGAGGTCGGGCCGGTACCGGTTCAGCAGCCCGCGCGCCGCCTGCATCTCCGGCTGGTCCAGCTTCATGTAGTCGCGGTTGAGATTCTGGTTCGTGGCGGTGTTGCGCCAGCCCTGGATACGTGGCCCTCGCTGGTTGGGCCGTGAATAGCGCGAGGCCCGCTCGTGTCCGTCCACGCTCAGGATCGGCGCCAGGATCAGGTTGGCCCGGTCCAGCAGGCCGTCCTTGCCGTAGAAGCAGATGTCGCGCAGCAGCATCATGCCCGCGTCCTTGCCGTCGATCTCACCCGGATGGATACCGGCCTGGGCCAGCAGCACCGGCTTGGCAGGATCAAAGGTCGCGCCGTCCTTGCTGGCGATCACCGCATAGATCGGCCGCCCCTCCGGCGAGGTCCCGAACACCTCGATGCGGATCCAGGGGGAGGCCGCCTCCAGCCGGTCGAACCAGGTCCGGGTGTCGGCGTAGTCGGGGCTGAAGTCATGCTCGGGATCGGCCTCGAACGCCGTCACCCACGGATCGGTCACGTCCCGCAACAGCGCCTGGCTCGCCCCCTGCCAGGGCGGCGCCGGCGGCAGGAAGTCCTGGTCCCAGGGGGCGGCGGCGGAGGAGGGGGCGTCGGTCATGGCGGGCTCCGGACAGGTCATGACCACATGGGCGCACGCGCGACCGCTGTCGAGAGCCCAGCCAGGCCCGCCGGGACCAGCACCGCCGCTGGAACCTTCTTCAACGGTGGAGGTTAGCCCATCATGTCCATTCTCATCTTCATCATCGTCGTCATCGTCCTTCTGGCCCTCGCCCTCTGGGCCGTCCAGAAGCTGCCGATCCCTTCACCCCTCAACTGGATCGTTCAGGTCCTGCTGATCGTCGTGGCGATCTTCGTGATCGGGCAGCGCGCCGGCTTGTTCTAGGCCGCAGGCGGCGTCGCGTTCGGGCTTACAGCTTCCCGAACGCGACGCCTCGCCATCCCCAGCCGCCCGCGTGCGCGGCCTCCACCAGCGGATCCTTGATCTCGCTGGTGTCGAATTTGTACGAGTAGATCTTGCCGAACGAGAGGTCCTCCTCGTCGAAGGCGTAGACGGTCTCGAAGCTCTTCTCCCAGCTCTGCCCGCGGGAGGCCCTGGCGCTGGCTGACAGGGTGGGGACACCCGCGCGCCACTCCACCTCCCACTCCTCGTCGACGGCCCGGACCTCGCCCTTGGCCTCGTCGAACTTCATCAGCACCTTGAAGACCCGCTTGATGCCGGCCTTGGCGAAGATTTCGTACCACTTGGCGTCGACGATCCGCCATTCGGCCACCAGGTCGCAGTCTTCCTTCTTGGTCGCCTCGCGCACCTTGAAGGGCGCGGTCGGGCGGTTCACCGCCAGCAGCCGTTGGCGCAACTTGGCGACGCTCTCGCGCGCCACGCCGCTCGGCGCGGGCTTGCTGCCCGTCAACCAGTCCAGGATGCCCATTCACGCCCCTCCGCACCGACGCGCCGGAGGGCGCGACTCCTTGACACCATGGCACGATCCCCAGTCTGGTGACGCTACTCCTGGTCGGTGACCAACAGTCCTAAGGGCCGACCCCATGACCGCGCGTCTCATCAGCCGTCTCGGTCGCGCCGTCGCGATCGCCGCCGTTCTTGCGCCCCTCGTTGCGGGCGCGCCTGCCCAGGCCGCCCCCAAGAAGCTCGCCGGCGAGACGCGCTGCGGCTGGCTGCAGAACCCGTCGCCGGGCAACTGGTGGCTGTTCGACAGCGCCGGGGAATGGACCATAGCCATGCAGGGCGGCTTCCAGGCGCGCGGCCTCGACGACGTGCCAGATCTCACCGAACGCGACTGGGTGGTCACCAACGGCAGTTCCTACGGCTATGGCTGCGTCTGTCTGCGGGTCCAGACCGACCCCAAGGAACGCCGCATCACCCGCATCCACACCGTCAAGCAGCAGCCCCTGAAGACCTGCCGCGCCGACAGGAAACTGCCCAAGCCCTAGGGCAGGCTAGCGCGTTTCTGGGTCCTCTCCCGGGCGCGTGGGAGAGGAGCATCGAAACCGCCGACCTGGCGCACGCGAGCGTTTGGACCCGACAACCTGAAATCGACGAGCTGCGTTCGGTGATCTAGCTTCACGGTGGCGCTTTACAGGCATGCTGATCGGCCAAGCCTCCGACGCAACAATTGCTAGCGAGCCTTGTCGCCCTGGCTCTCACATCCGTGGTCGCATCGTCCGAGCCTCAGTTGGTCGGGTCATGGCCGGCCGATGGCGCAAAGGGGGTGCCCGCCGGGGAACAGACCCTGGTTTTCGAGTTCAGCGAACCCATGGCGCGAGACCGGATGTCGGTGACAACCGGGCCTGCCGGGGCCGCGCCCGAGTTCATAGGCTCTCCAAGCTTTTCGGAAGACGGCCGCACATTTCGCATCCGGATGCGCCTGAGACCGGGCCTTTCCTACGCGGTGGGCGCCAATAGTCCGAGCCACACGAACTTCCAGAATACCGCCGGTAAGCCAGTGGCGCCGCGCATCATTCGCTTCACGACTGCGCCCTGACGGCCAACCTTCGAGAGGCCGCCGCGGGGTCTCTTCGGCGGTGGGCGCTCAATCCTGAGTGACAATTCGCCGCAACATCGCTCCGAACCTTGAAGGTGAACGGGCCGATGCGAATGTAATCGCATCCGGCATAGGCTGTCGAAGGCGTTAAGTGCCGGTGGAGACGCCAAGGGATGTCAGCGAGCGACCACGATGTGCGCCTCGTCGCCGAGGGCGCCGGTGATTTGATCGTCAGCGTGGATCGCGCGGGCAAGGTCACCTACGCGTCGTCTGGCGGGCCGTCTGCGCCTACGGATTCGAGCCGGCCGACCTTATGGGCGCCAGGTGAACCAGTTCGTTCATCCAGAGGATCTGGAGCGGGCGGACGCAAGTCGGCGACAGGCGCTGCGGGATGAGACCGTCGAGGACGCTGGCCGGCGCACTGGCGGCTGCGGTGAACCCGGCCGATTCCTAGCCCGCGCGATAGCGCACAGGCGCCTGGCGACCGCACGAGACTCCGCGCGGCATGGTCCCCCAAGACCAGGCGCTCCCTGGCTTTCATCAAACCTTCGTCACGAAAGCCACAAGGGTCCGTTTGACCCAGATCAAGGCGCGACGAGGTGCAACGGGGCGCAAGCTGACGGTGAATTTTCGTCAGGAAATGCTGGATCGCAATGGCCACTGCAACGAAGGGTTCGACAGGCGCGCGCGCCACGGGCCGCACCCAGGCGAAGGTCAAAGCCTCGCCGCTGGTCAAGGCGGGTGACACCGCCCCGATCCTCACCGTCGCCGACATCGAGCGCTTCACCGTGGGTGAAGCTGTCAGCGCCGCCCAGGACGCAGAGCTCGCAGCGGTTCAGGCCATCGGGGGCGCGGCCAGCGATGGACTTTCGACCATCCTCGAGGGCGACTCGCCCGATGACGCCGCACGTCTGAGCAAGGCGCTTTTGCTGCCGATAAAGGACAAGGTTTCAGACCGCACCCGCGACGATCTGGCCGAGGATTGGCGGCGCGGCGGCTACCCTTACAAATACAAGATGCTGCGCCGCGACTACGAGGAGCAGAAGTTCGTCCTCCAGACCGAGTTGCTCAAGCTTCAGGCCTGGGTGAAGGACTCGCGCCAGCGCGTTGTCATCCTGTTCGAGGGCCGCGACGCAGCCGGGAAAGGCGGCGCCATCAAGCGGGTCACGGAGCATCTCAATCCGCGCGGCGCTCGTGTGGTGGCGCTCGAGAAGCCCAGCGAGGTCGAGCGCGGCCAGTGGTATTTCCAGCGCTACGTCCAGCATCTGCCGACGGCGGGAGAAATCGTGCTGTTCGACCGCAGCTGGTACAATCGCGCTGGCGTCGAACGGGTGATGGGCTTCTGCACGCCGGCCGAGTACGAGGAGTTTCTTCGCCAGGCGCCCGAGTTCGAGCGCAACCTCGTGCGCACCGGAATACACCTGATCAAATTCTGGTTCTCGGTGAGCCGTGACGAGCAGCGGCGACGCTTCAAGGAACGTCAATTCCACCCGCTGAAACAATGGAAACTGTCGCCCATCGACATGGCTTCGCTCGACAAGTGGGAGGATTACACCCGTGCGAAGGAGGCCATGTTCTTCCACACAGACACGGCGGACTCACCGTGGACGGTCGTGAAGTCAGACGACAAGAAGCGCGCCCGGCTGAACGCCATGCGCTACGTGCTGCACTCGCTGCCCTATACGGGCAAGAGCATCGACCGGATCGGCGCCGTGGACGACCTGTTGGTCGGCCGCGCAAACATCATCCACGAGCGTGGCGAACACGATCTCACCTCGGGGCGCTACATCGGATAGGACGTCCGAGACCCTTGTCGCGCCGGCCGGCTTTCTAGAGTCCTTGCTGTCTGAGCGGCCTTAGCCCGGCGGCTCGGTCTTCGCGCCCTCGGCCTTCAGCCATGCCCGAAACTGGTCCAGGGCCCGCCCGCTGACCCCCGGCGCGGCCAGCAGGGCGAACCCGCTCTGGGCCGGGATAAAGCCGAAGGGCGAGACCAGCCGCCCGCTGCGCACATAGTCGGCCACCAGCGGCCAGGGCATGATCGCCACCCCCAGCCCCGCGATGGCGGCGTCCAGGGCGAAGTGCAGGTGGGCGAAGGGCTGTTCCGGCGCTGGGGGCAGTTCCAGCCCGGCCAGGGCCGCCCAGATGGCCCAGCCCTGCGGGTGGGTCTGGGCGACCAGGCGCGGGGCGCGCAGGGCGTCGGGAAAGCGCGCGGCCAGGCCCGGCGAGGCGACGGCCCCCAGGTGGCTGGGCATGAAGGCGGTCGCCAGGGGATCGGAGAGGCGGCTCGTCGGGACCAGCCGCACCACGGCGTCCGCGCCCCGCTGGCTCGTGGCCTGAGGCGCCAGCTCCGTCAGGTGCAGGCGCACGCCGGGATGGGCCTGCGTGAACCGCGACAGGCGGGGGATCAGCCATTTCACCGAGATGCTGGCGTTGACCGCGATGTGCAGGTCCTCGCTCCCGCCGCGCGCCTGGCGCACGGCGCCGGTGATCTGGTCGAAGGCGGCGGTCAGGGCCGGCAGCAGGGCCGCGCCCGCCGGGGTCAGCTCCAGCCGGTGCTTGGGCCCGGTGAACAGCCGCACCCCCAGGCTCAGCTCCAGGGCCTTCACCTGCCGGCTCACCGCCGAATGCGTGACGTGCAGCTCGTCCGCCGCCAGGGTCGCCCGCCCGGTGCGCGCCATGGCCTCGAAGGCGTGCAAGGCGTTGAGCGAGGGTAGGGGGCCCGGTGTGAGCTTTTCGAACATCAAGGTTTGATGCGTGCGGTTCCGACAAAGATCAACCTGAAGTCTCATCTTCGGCGGCTCAAAACGGGTGACTTACACCCTGGGGGTGGTCTCCGCCGGCGGCGCCATCGACTACGGTCGCGCTGCTTGCGACGGGGAGGTCGGGCGGGATGGCGTGCCTGGCCAGACCTTGTCGCTTCCCGGCATCACCCTCATCGCGGCCGGTCCGTCGCACAGTTGCGTACCCATGACCTCCAACACCATCCGCCTTGCGCCAGGCTCCGACCTCAGCCTGGAAGCGCTCTTTGATCGGGCGCAGGCCCATTTCACGCACGGGCGATTGGGGCAGGCGGAGGCCGACTGCAGAGACCTGCTGACTCGCCGCCCGGCGAGCCCGTCCGGCCGCTACCTGCTGGCCCAGGTCGTCCTCGCCCAGGGGCGGCGGGAGGAGGGTCTGGCGCTCTATGAGGCGCGGATCGACCTGCTGGCGGCCCAGGGCCTGTCCCACGATCCTGAGCTCGGCTACCCGCGCTGGAAAGGCGAGCCGCTGGCGGGAAAGCGGATTCTCGTCTGGCCCGAACAGGGCTTCGGCGACCAGATCCAATTCGCCCGCCACATCCCGGCCCTGGTGGCGATGGGCGCCCGCGTCACCCTGATGGCGCCGCCGGAGCTGGCCGGCCTGCTGGGTCAGCTGGGCGCCGCGGTCATCGCCGTCACCCCGGGGGTCCGGGTCCCGGCCCACGACTTCTGGGTCTATCATGGTTCTCTGCCCTGGCGGTTGGCCGGGCGTCCCGCGCCGGTCCCCTACCTGGCCGCACACACGCCCGCGCGGCCGACCGGCCGCATCGGGGTCGTCTGGCAGGGGAACCCCCGGCATCCGAACGACCGCAACCGCTCCTTCGGGCCGGCCGTGTTCCAGCCCCTGCTGGCCCTGGGCCTGCAACCGGTGGCCCTGGCGCCCCAGCACAGCGGCGCCCGGGACTTCGAGGCCACGGCGAGGATCATCGACCAGCTCGACGCCGTGGTGACGGTGGACACCGCCGTCGCCCATCTGGCCGGGGCCATGGGCCGGCCCGTCCATGTGGCCTTGCCGTTCTTGCGCACCGACTGGCGCTGGCTGCGAAGCGGCCACAAGACCGCCCTCTATCCCAGCATGAAGCTGCACCGGCAGGGTCCTGATCTCGACTGGGACCCGGTGATCGCCGCGATCGCCCGGGACCTGGTCGCGGCGAGCCCGGCGGACGTGGCCTCCCCGCCTGATCCTGCGGCTGCGGCCGCTCCTCGAAAGCAGGCGCTCTGTGACGTCCTCAGCCTACGATAACGTGCTTCACTGGGCCGCGGTGGCCGGCGACCGGATCGCCATCGCCGAAGGCGGCGTCAGCCACACCTACGGCGCGGTCGCGCTGCAGTTGCGGCGGTTCTCCAGCTTCCTGCGCCGGTCCGGCGTGCGGGAAGGGATGATCGTCGGGGTGGAGTGCGAAAGCCGCCGCCTCGCCCTGCTGGTGATGCTGGCCTGCGAATCCTTGGGCGCGGCGCACCTGCCGCTGGGCGCGGGCGACCTGGCTCCAGACTCGCCGTTGGCGCGCCGCTGCGACCTGATCTGCGCCCAGCACGTCCCGGCGGGCGAAGGTCTGCCGCCGATCCTCGGCCTCACCCAGGAGAGCCTCGTGGCCATCCTGAGCCTGGACCTCCGGGCCGGGGAGGGGGTGCCGGACTCCCAGGGGTTCGGGCCGGGGACCGCGGTGCGTATCTCCAGGACCTCCGGAACCACCGGGGCCGGCAAGTTCATGGTCAAGCCGCGAAGCTATTATGACGAGACCCTGCCGATCTACGACTGGTGTCTGAAGCCCGTCGACGGCGACTACACCTATCTCTGTTTCTACAGCCCCTCGGTTGGGGGCGTCTTCTTCGACCTGGTCCGGGCGTTGAGATTCGGCAACAGGATCGTCTTCGCCACAGGTCTGGCGGACATTCTCGGTCTCGAGGACCTGCGCTCAGCCTACGCCTTCCTGCTCCTGCGCGACGCCGAAACCTTGGCCGGCGCTTGCCGCGACCTCGGTCGGAACCTCGATCTCCACTACATCGACATCACCGGGGCCGCCGTTCCGAGGGCGCTGTACGCCTTGTTCGAGGCCCATCTCACCGGCGATGTCCGCAACGTCTACTCCAGCAACGAGACGGGGTGCATCGCCGCCATGTCCGCCGCGGGGCCGGGCCGGGTGTGTCCCGACGTCGAGATCCGCATCGTCGATGACGCCGGCGCGCCCGTGGCGCCGGGCCAGGTGGGCCGCATCCTGGTGCGCAGTCCGGCGGTGATCTCCAGCTATCTCTGGGACGAGGCGCTCAACCTCGAGCACTTCCAGGATGGCTGGCTGCGCATGAACGACCTCGGCCGGGTCCCCGAACCCGGTCAGCTGGAGGTGCTGGGGCGGGTCGACGACATGCTCAATATCGGCGGTGAGAAGATCGCCCCCTATCCCATCGAGCAGCGCCTGCGCGCCATCGAAGGCGTGTCCGACGCCGTGGTGCTGCGGATCGAGAATGACAACGGCGTGGGCCGCCTTTGCGTGCTGCTGGAGCGTCCGGAGCCGGGCGAAGACGAGCCGCTGCGACAGGCTGCGGCCCAGGTCATGGCCGCCTACACCCGCAGCTTCGAGCTGCGCTTGGAGGTCGCCTTCCCCCGCACCGAGACCGGCAAGGTCCGCCGCAATCTGCTGACGCCGTCCTCGCCGGCGCCGTCCCACTGATGTGAGATTTTAGAACATAGTCCGGCAAATATGTCGGTTTCCGTCAGGGCTTGATCGGAGCAGAAGCTCGGGATGGCGCAACCCCTCCCGCCCCGCAACGTGATCATCTTGGCCCTGGGCCTGGGGCAGACCATCGCCTTCGCCTCCAGCTTCTACCTGCTGGGCGCCCTGGGGGACGACATCGCCGCCGACCTGGCCCTGGCCCCCACCTTCGTCCTCGGCCTGATGTCCGTGGCCCTGGCCGCCAGCGCGGTGGCCGCGCCGTCCGCTGGCCGCTGGATCGACCGCCACGGCGGCAAGGCCCCGCTGCTGATCTCCAACCTGGTGTTCGCCGTGGCGCTCGGCCTTATCGGCCTGGCGAAAGGCCCCGTCCTCCTGGCCCTCGGCATGCTCGTCCTGGGCTTGGCCATGGCGCTCGGCCTCTACGGCACGCCCTTCGCCATCCTGGTCACCCTTTATGGCGACCAGGCGCGGCGCGCCATCACCGGGGTGGCCCTGATCGGCGGCCTGGGCTCCAGCCTCGGCTTTCCGGTCACCCACTGGCTGGGCCAGCAGTTGGGCTGGCAGGGCGCCTGTCTGGCCTGGGCGGCGGCCCACATTCTCATCTGCCTGCCCCTGGGCGCCCTGGTCATTCCACGAGACCTCGGCGGCCACATGTCGGCCAATGTCGGCCCCCCCGCGCCGATGGTCTGGAACCGCGCGATGATCCAGCTATCGGTTCTATTTGCGGGGGCCTGGTTCATTTCCACCTGCATGAGCACCCATCTTCCGCGGCTCTTGGTGGCGTTTGGTCTCTCCGTGACGGCCGCCATGTCCACCGCCGCCCTGGTGGGCCTGGCCGCCGTCGCCATCCGGGCCCTGGAGTTCGCGGTCCTGCGCCGCTTCCCGCCGCTGCTGGCCACCCGCGCGGCCACCCTCATGCACCCCCTGGGCGCTGCGGCCCTGCTCACCTTCGGCAAGGTCGCCGCCCCCGCCATGGCCCTCGGCCAAGGCGCCGGCAACGGCATGCTCACCGTGGCCAAGGGGGTGCTGCCGCTCAGCATCTGGGGGCCTGAAGGATACGCCTACCGCTCGGCGGTCCTCGGCCGCCCGGCCCAGATCGCCCAGATCGGCGGCCCGGCCCTCTACGGCCTGGCCATCGACCGCTCGCCGACCCTCGCCCTGACAGGCGGGGCCGCCCTCTGCCTGGTCATGTTCGCCATGACCTTCGGCCTCAACAAGGAGCCCTCGACATGACCCTGCTGGACGCTGCCCTTGCCCGACCCCATACGGACGCCTTATACGCGGCTCGCAAAATGGAGACTCCAATGGAGATTCGCGAAGGGCTCACCTTCGACGACGTTTTGCTCGAACCCGGCGCATCCGATGTGATGCCCGGCCAGGTGGACACCGCCACCCGGTTCACGCGCGAAATCCGTCTGAACATACCGCTTGTGTCCTCGGCCATGGACACCGTCACCGAGAGCCGCCTGGCCATCGCCATGGCCCAGGCCGGCGGTCTGGGCGTGCTGCACCGGAACATGACGCCGGACGAACAGGCCGAGCAGGTCCGCGAGGTGAAGCGTTACGAAAGCGGCATGGTCATCAACCCGCTGACCATCAACCCGGACACCCCGCTCAGCGAGGTCCTGGCCATCAAGACGCGGCGCAAGATCTCCGGCTTCCCGGTGGTCGAGCCCGGCACCGGCAAGCTGGTGGGCATCCTGACCAACCGCGACATGCGGTTCGAGGGCTCCAGCGAAGTCCCGGCCAAGGCTTTGATGACCAAGGAAAACCTGATCACGGTGCGCGAAGGCTGCACCCAGGACGAGGCCCGCGCCCTCCTGCGCAAGCACAAGATCGAGCGGATCATCGTCGTCGATGAGGCCTACCGCGCGGTCGGCCTGATCACCGTCAAGGATATGGAAAAGGCCCAGGCCCACCCCATCGCCGCCAAGGACGCCCAGGGCCGCCTGCTGGTGGGCGCGGCCTCCACCGTGGGCGACGGCGGCTATGAGCGCTCCATGGCCCTGGTGGACGCCGGCGTCGACGTGGTGGTGATCGACACCGCCCACGGCCACAACGCCGATGTCGCCGCCGCCGTCGCCCGCCTGAAGCGCGAGACCAACCGCGTCCAGATCGTCGCCGGCAACGTCGCCACCTATGAAGGCGCGCGGGCCCTGATCGATGCCGGCGCCGACGCGGTGAAGGTCGGCATCGGCCCGGGCTCCATCTGCACCACCCGCATCGTGGCCGGCGTGGGCGTTCCCCAGCTGACCGCCATCGCCGACGCCGTGCGTGCCGCGGCCGGCACTGACGTGCCTGTCATCGCCGACGGCGGCATCAAGTACTCCGGCGACCTGGCCAAGGCGCTCGCCATGGGCGCCCAGGTGGCCATGATGGGCTCGGCCTTCGCCGGCACCGACGAGGCGCCGGGCGAGGTCTTCCTGTACCAGGGTCGCTCCTACAAGGCCTATCGCGGCATGGGGTCCCTGGGCGCCATGTCCACCGCCAACGGCTCGGCCGACCGCTACTTCCAGAAGGAGGTATCAGCCCTCAAGCTGGTGCCCGAGGGCATCGAGGGCCAGGTCGCCTACAAGGGTCCCATCGCCGCCATCCTGCACCAGATGGTGGGCGGTCTCCGGGCCGCCATGGGCTATACCGGCGCCGCCGACCTGCAGGCCTTCCGCGACAAGGCCCGGTTCATCCGGATCACCGGGGCCGGCCTGCGCGAGAGCCACGTCCACGACGTCATGATGACCCGTGAGGCCCCCAACTATACGAGCCCGGTCTGAGGCCATGAACGCAGCCCCTGAACTTCAACTGATCGGCGCGGCGATCATCGTCGGGATCCTGCAGCTGTTGTGGGCGACTGCGGCGGCGCGGATGCATCCCGAGCAGAACCTCAAATGGGCGGCTGGCCCTCGCGACGAGCACCGGGTTCTCACCGGTGTGGCGGGGCGGCTGGACCGGGCGTACCGGAACTTCCAGGAGACCTTCCCCTTCTTCGTGGCCGCCACCTTCGCGGCCTATCTGGTGGCCAAGACCGGCGAGCTCACCCTTTGGGGCGGGCTGCTCTATGTGGGCGCGCGCATCCTCTATGTCCCGCTCTACGCAGCCGGGATCACTGGCCTGCGCACCCTGGTCTGGTTTGTCAGTATGATCGGCGTCGGCATGATCGTGGCGGCGATCTTCCTTGCGTGACGGCGGGCGCCTCTCGGCGGCGATCGAGGTTCTCACCGACATCGAGGCGCGTCATCGGCCGGCCCGGCTGGCCCTGAAGTCCTGGGGAACCGATGCGCGCTACGCCGGATCCAAGGACCGCGCTTGGGTCTCGGGCCTGGTGCTCGACGCCCTGCGCCGTCGCCGCTCCATCGCCTGGAAGATGGGCGACGACAGCGTCCGCGCCGCCATCCTGGGCGTGCTGAAGTACGAGTGGGACTGGCCAGTCGACCGCATCGCCGCCGCCGTCACCGAGGAACCCCACGGCCACGGCGCGCTCACCGAGGCCGAGACCGCCGCCCTCGAAACGCCCCGCGACCTGGCCGACGCGCCCGCGTCCGTGCGCGGCGACTATCCGCAATGGCTGGAGGCCAGCTTCGCCCGCGCCTTCGGTGACGCCGCCGCGCGGGAAGGCGAGGCGCTCTCTGAACGGGCCCCCATCGACCTTCGGGTCAATACGCTGAAGACCGATCCCGCCCGCGCGCTCAAGGCTACCCAGCCGCTGAACGCCGCCGCCGTGCCGGAACTGCCCAACGCCCTGCGCATCCCGGCGCCCGCCGCAACCGACCGGGCCGGCGCCGTCGAGACTATTCCGGCCTTCTCGAAGGGCTGGTTCGAGGTGCAGGACCTCGGCTCTCAGATCGCCGCGGCCTGCGCCGGCCAGGTCAAGGGCGCCCAGGTCCTGGACCTCTGCGCCGGAGGCGGGGGCAAGACCCTCGCGCTTGCCGCCGCCATGGGCAACACCGGTCAGATCTACGCCTATGACAGCGAGGCGCGGCGCCTGGCCGACACCATCCGCCGGGCCGACCGCGCCGGCGTCCGCAACCTGCAGATCCGTTCGCCGGTGACCGAGGGGCCGCTGGTCGGCCTCGAGGGCAAGATGGACGTGGTGTTCATCGACGCCCCCTGTTCCGGCTCCGGCGCCTGGCGCCGCCACCCCGACACCAAGTGGCGGCTCAGCGAAGAGACCTTCGCCCGCCGTCAGTCCGATCAGGACGCGGTGCTGGACCTGGGCGCGACCTTCGTGAAGCCCGGCGGCCGGATGATCTATGTCACCTGCTCGGTCCTGCCCGAGGAGGACGAGGACCGGGTTGCGGCCTTCCTGGCCCGCACCGAGGGCTTCGTGGTGAAGCCCGCCACCGCCGACGAACACCTTAGCCCCCGCCTGACGCCGGAAGGCTATCTCCGCCTGACCCCCGCCACCGCCGCCACCGACGGCTTCTTCGTCGCGGTGCTGGAGCGAACCCAACCTCTCGCCGACAAGGCCCCATGACCCCCACCCACGAACGCGTCCTGATCGTCGATTTCGGCAGCCAGGTGACCCAGCTGATCGCGCGGCGCCTGCGCGAGAGCGGCGTCTTCTGCGAGATCCATCCCTACGACAAGGTCGAGGCCATGCTGGCCGACTTCGCCCCCAAGGCGGTGATCCTGTCCGGCGGCCCGGCCAGCGTCCACGAAGCCGAGAGCCCCGCCGTCACCAGGCGGGTCTTCGAACTGGGGGTCCCCGTGCTGGGCATCTGCTACGGCGAGATGACCATGTGCGCCGAGCTCGGCGGCAAGGTCGAGGGCGGCCATCACCGCGAGTTCGGCCGCGCCGAGATCAGGATCGAGAAGGCCTCGCCCCTGCTGGCCGGCCTCGGCGATGTCGGCGATCTGGAAACCGTCTGGATGAGCCACGGCGACAAGATCACCGCCATCCCGGAAGGCTTCGAGGTGGTCGCCTCCTCGCCGGGCTCCCCCTACGCGGTCATCGCCGACGAGGCGCGCCGCTTCTACGGCATCCAGTTCCACCCGGAAGTGGCCCACACCCCGCGCGGCGCCCAGATGCTGAAGAACTTCACCCACGGCATCGCGGGCCTGACCGGCGACTGGACCATGGCCTCGTTCCGCCAGGAGATGGTGGCGAAGATCCGTGACCAGGTGGGAGACGGCAAGGTGATCTGCGGCCTGTCGGGCGGCGTCGACTCCTCGGTTGCGGCGGTCCTGATCCACGAGGCCATCGGCGCCCAGCTCACCTGCGTCTTCGTCGACACCGGCCTGCTGCGCCACAACGAGGCCGAGCAGGTCGTCACCTTGTTCCGCGACCACTACAACATCCCGCTGATCCACGTGGACGCCGGCGACCTGTTCCTCGGCGAGCTGGCGGGCGTCAGCGATCCCGAGGCCAAGCGCAAGACCATCGGGCGCCTGTTCATCGAGGTCTTCGACAAGGAAAGCGCCAAGATCGAGGGCGCGGCCTTCCTCGCCCAGGGCACCCTCTATCCCGACGTGATCGAGAGCGTCTCCACCAGCGGCGGCCCCTCGGCGGTGATCAAGAGCCACCACAATGTCGGCGGCCTGCCCGACTACATGAAGCTGAAGCTGGTGGAGCCCCTGCGCGAGCTCTTCAAGGACGAGGTCCGCGCGCTCGGCGTGGAGCTTGGCCTGGCCCCGGCCTTCGTTGGCCGCCACCCGTTCCCGGGCCCCGGCCTGGCCATCCGCATCCCCGGGGAGATCACCCGCGAGAAGGTCGCCGTCCTGCAGCAGGCCGACGCCATCTATCTGGACGAGATCCGCAAGGCCGGCCTCTACGACAAGATCTGGCAGGCCTTCGCCGTGCTGCTTCCCGTGAAGACCGTCGGTGTCATGGGCGACGCCCGCACCTATGAGGACGTGCTGGCCCTGCGGGCCGTCACCTCCACCGACGGCATGACCGCCGACTTCTTCGAGTTCCCCTGGGAGGTCCTGGGCCGCTGCGCCACCCGGATCATCAACGAGGTCCGGGGCGTCAACCGCGTGGTCTACGACGTGACGAGCAAGCCCCCTGGGACGATCGAGTGGGAGTAAGCGGGGCCGTTGAATCGCGATGAAAGTAATCCGGAAAATTTTCTAGTTGATGATGTGTCGCGCGTCATTCGCAGGCGGTTGACTGTGAATGGTCGGTCTTTGGGGACGCATGATGGTCCTCGCCTTGGGATCGGGGCTCTTCCGCCAGCTTCACTTCAGTCGGTCGGCGAACACTTCCGGCTGATGACGAGGTCGCCAGAACAGTGCAGCATTGGCGGAGCGCGGCTGCGCGGTTCATCATCTACGGAGCCGCTATGTCAGGCCTGAAGCTAGGTCCCACGCCGGCGCGCATCAAAGCCTCGGGATAAATCGGCCAAGGTTTCATTCTTAAGGGAGTCGATGACCAAGCGAACGTCGATCATGATCGCGCTGGCCGTGGCGATTGTCTCCGCCATGCTGGCGGTCGCGATTATGGCCAACGGGCCCAAACCGGTGGCAACCTTCCGGGTCACCGCCGAGAAGACGGAGCGCGTTCTCGCCGTCGTAGGCCGGGTGCGGCCCAACGACCTTGTCCAGGTCAGACCCGTCAATCCTGGCCAAGTGATACGTCTGCTGCACGACGAGGGGGACCGGGTCGCCTCCGGCGCCCCGCTCGCGGTGATCAAGTCGACGGTCGAGCAGGCGCAGGCCGAGGCCGAGCTTGCACGCCTGGCCGCCGCCCGCGCCCGGGCCGCCGAGGTACGGCAGAGTCTGTCGCGGACCACGACCCTGTTCGAGCGCGGCTTCGCCGCCCGGGCGGCTCTGGACCAGGCCCGCGCGGCTTCGAGGGCCGCGGAGGCGGAAGTGACCGCCGCTGCGGCGAGCCATCGCGCCACCACGGCGCGTACCCGCGAGTTCGTCGTCACGGCCCCAATGGCCAGCATCGTGCTCGCCCGTCCCATCGACAACGGCCAAGTCGTCACGACAACGACCACGATCTTCGAGCTCGGGGCGGTCACCGGCTTCGAGGTGGAGGCCGAGGTGGACGAGGCCTATGCCGATACGCTGCGGCCCGGCATGGCGGCGCGAGTCTCGCCTTCGGGTTCGAGGACGGTCTATCGCGCCGTGGTCAGTGAGGTCTCTCCGAAGGTCGATGCCTCGACGGGCGGCCGACGCGTGAGGGTGTCGCCGGAGCCGATTCCCAGGCTCGCCCCGGGACGGTCTGTGGACGTCACCATCGTTGTCGGCCCTGCCGAGAGCCTGATCATCGTTCCTCGGCAGGCCGTGGTGGACGCGACCGTGGCGCCAAGGGTTCTTGTCGTTGGCCTCGATAACATCGCGCGCTCCCGCCCGATTCGAATCGCCGATTGGCCGTCGACCAATGCGATCGTGGAAAGCGGCCTCAAGGCCGGCGAGCGCATCGTATTGACGCCAGCAGAGGTGGCGACGGGGTCGCGGGCCCGCCCCCTGCAGCCCGAACGCTAGCCATGTACGCTTTCACGGTCGCGCGCCGCTATCTCACCTCCAGTCCTGGCCAGACCGGACTGCTGCTCGCCGGCGTCGCCCTGGGAGTGACGGTATTTGTGTTCATCACCGCGTTGATCCAGGGGCTGGCCATCCGGCTCACAGACGAGGTCACGGCGAACAGCGCCCACGTCACCCTGGAGCCTCCGACGCGCGTCGCGCGAATTCTTGCTGTGCCGCAGGTGCGGAGTGAGGGCATAGCGCAGGTGTCCACCTTCCAGCGACGACAGATCCGCGAATGGCGCTCTGTGGTCGCGCTGGTGCGTACCCAAAAAGGGCGTTTCGGCGATCAGCCCGCAGGTCAGCGGCAGCGCGTTCCTGGTGCGTGGCGAGGCCGTGCAGCCGGTGTCCGTAACTGGGATTGAGCCGGAGAGCCTCGATGTCGTCTCTTCCATAAGCACCCATATCATCAGTGGGCGCTCGCAATTCGGCTCCGATGGCCTCCTGGTTGGGGCGCGTCTTGCCGAGGAACTCGGGCTTTCCGTCGGTCAGCCGGTTTTGCTGCGGACCGATAGGGGCGCCGAGCGGCTGCTGACCGTGCACGGAGTCTACAGGACCGGTTTGCAGAGCTTGGATGCGCGCGTGGTGTTTCTCTCTCTACAAACTGCGCGTCCTATCTTCCGCCTGCCTGAGGGCGTCACGAACATCGAGATCAAGCTGGTTCGGCCCGAGGAGGCGCGAGAGGTCGCCCGTTTTCTCGAGGAGGCGACGGGGCTGCGCAGCACGCCGTGGCAGGAGAAGAACGAGTCGCTGGACGACGCGCTTGCCGCTCAGGGACAGACGGGGCGGCTGATCCAGATCTTCTCTCTGGTGTCGATCCTCATCGGCGTGTCGAGCGCCCTCGTACTGTCCGCCTACCGGCGGCGCCCCGAAATCGGGATCATGCGCGCGACGGGGGTGTCGGGCGGGTTCATCGCCCGCGTCTTCCTGCTACAGGGCCTGATGATCGGGCTTCTTGGCGCGTTGCTCGGCTGCGCCATCGGCTATGGCCTCTGTCGTTGGCTGGCCACCCTGACCCGCGCGGACGGCAGTCCTGCGCTTCCCATCGCGCCGGAGCAGGGCGGGTATGTCGCCGCCCTCGTGCTGACCACTCTCGGCGCAGTGCTGGCCTCGCTGCTACCCGCGCGCGCCGCCTCGCGCATCGATCCGCTTGAGGCGATCCAGCAGTGACGCTGGTCCTCCGCGCCCGCGGCGTCACCAAGAGCTTCCGCAACGGTGAGACTCTGACGGAGGTGCTCACCGGCGTTGACCTTGACTTGGAAGCGGGTGAACTGGTGGCCCTGCTCGGGGCGTCTGGGTCCGGCAAGTCGACGCTGCTCTCGATTCTAGGTCTCTTGCTGACTCCGACTCACGGGACCATCGAGATCGCCGGGGAGCGTGTGGACGCGCTGCCGGACAAGGCGCGCGCGGCTTTCCGGAGCCGGCGCCTGGGTTTCGTCTTCCAGGCCCACCACCTGCTGCCGGATTTCAGCGCGCTGGAGAACGTCGCTTTCCCGGCTGCCGCGCCCGCCGGCGGCATATCGAGCGCGATCCGCGCGCGGGCCAGCGACCTCTTAACCCGGGTTGGCCTCGCGGACCGCAGCGACTTCCGCTCCACGCGGCTCTCCGGCGGACAGAAACAGCGGGTCGCCATCGCCCGCGCCCTCATCAACGAACCGGTCCTGGTGCTTGCCGATGAGCCTACCGGCAACCTCGACCGCCAGTCGGCGCAGCAGGTCCTGGGGCTGATGCGAGAGATGAATCGCCAGAATGGGGTCACCTTCCTGATCTGCACCCATGACGAGCATGTCGCTGCGGAGTGTTCCCGACGCATCCTGCTCGAGGATGGGCGGATCGAGAGCGACACCGCGGTCGGGTCTTGACCGGCCACTTTCCAATTCCCTCCCTCAGTGAGGGACCGAAACATTTTGATGAGCCTGCCCAACAATTGGCGCTGCGCTCTGGATGGAGCCGATGTTGGTCTGACCGTATCCCTGGGGGATTCCTGGTTCGCCAATGGGGGAACCCAAGGAATTCAACAGTCCAGGGCCGCAGGCGACGATCAAGTGGAAGTCGGGGCGGTCTAGCCGCTGCCAAGCCTCAAGCCGAGGCGCGGACCGGCAGCTTCCAGCCTGGCCGCACGAAGTGGCAGGTGTAGCCGTTGGGGATGCGCTCCAGATAATCCTGGTGCTCTGGCTCTGCTTCCCAGAAGTCGCCCACCGGCTCGACTTCGGTCACCACCTTGCCCGGCCACAGGCCCGAGGCCTCGACGTCGGCGATGGTGTCCAGGGCCACCTGCTTCTGGGCCTCGTCGGTGTAGTAGATCGCCGAGCGATAGCTCAGGCCGATGTCATTACCCTGGCGGTCCTTGGTGGTGGGATCGTGGATCTGGAAGAAGAACTCAAGCAGGGCGCGGTAGCTGATAAGAGCCGGATCAAAGACGATCTCGATGGCCTCGGCGTGGGTCCCGTGATTGCGATAGGTGGCGTTCTTCACGTCGCCGCCGGAATAACCGACCCGTGTGGAGATCACGCCGTCATAGCGGCGGATCAGATCCTGCATGCCCCAGAAGCAGCCGCCGGCCAGCACCGCACGTTCCTGACTCATCGATCTTCTCCTTCATTTCCGGCGACCCTAGGAGCCCGGCCGCCCGAGGCCAAGCCCGGTTGATGGCTAGATGGTGTCCTTGGCCGCTGATCCAAGCCTCGCCTTTGGCTGAACCCCATCGGTTGGCGAAATTCGGCCACACCGGCGTGATCTCTGCACCGCTCCACCGACGCGGAGTTTCCCATGCGCCCGAGCTTCCTGATCCTCGCCGCCGCCCTGGCCGCCGCCTCCACCGCCATGGCGGCGGAGGGCCGGTTCATCCATCCCGCCGACACCAACAAGGATGACCGGCTCAGCAAGGCCGAGTGGGCCGCCTACAAGCTGCCGGCCGCCGAGTTCGCCAAGGCCGACAAGAACGCCGACGGCCTGCTCGACGGCCACGAATTTGGCGCCTGGTACATGGCCCGGCAGGCCTCCAAGTAGCGCCTACTTCGCCGCGGCGATCTCGTAGAGGAAGTCCACATAGCTCATGGTCGACCCCACCAGGCCCTGGACCTTCGGGTTGCTGGACTCGATCACGTAGTACTCGTTGGGCGCATGCGCCCCGCTGCCATGGCCCAGGCCGAACTGGCCGGCCGGCAGGCTGACTGGGGCCGAGGTGAACACCGCCCCCGGCCACGAACCGGCCAGGCGGGGATAGATGGTGGTCGGAACCTTGTTGCGCTTGTAGGTGGCCAGCTCGGCCTTGATCAGCCGGCTGTTCTCGTCGGTCTCGGTGGGGTCGTAGCCGCCGCTGACATTGACCTCGATGTCCGCAAAGCCGCGCTTGTCCAGGTGGGCGCGCAGCTTGGCCACCGAGTCCTCGGCGGTCATGTTGGGCACCAGGCGCAGGTCCATCTTGGCCACCGCCCGGCCCGGCAACACGGTCTTGCCGCCGGGACCGGTATAGCCCGAGACCAGCCCCTCGATATTGACGGTCGGCTGTGAGGCCAGCCGCTCCAGGGTCTTCTCCCAGGGCAGGTCGTCGATGAAGTGCTCGACCCCCAGCGCCTTCTTGGCGTCGGCCTCGCTGAGCTGCTTGCCGGCCAGGGCGATCAGCTCCTTCTCCCGGGGTGTCAGGGGACGGACCTTCTCGAAATAGTTGTCGATGGCCGGATTGTTGCCGTCCGGAGTGACCAGGGTGGTGAGCGCCTGCACCAGCCGCCAGGCCGGGCTGTCGACCCGGGCCTTCTCGCTGGAGTGGATGTCGGTCTTGGGGCCTCGACCCCACTTGGCGCCGCTCGCCACCAGCTCCAGCTCGACGATGCCCTTGGCGCCAAGGTTGACCGTCACGCCCCCGTCGCTGGGGCTCTGCCAGCCGGCGGGGATGATCACGCCCTCGCACTTCTTCAGGGCGGCCAGGATGTGGGGCTTGGTGACGATCTGGCGGAAGTGGGGGCTGCCGATCTCCTCCTCGCCCTCGCAGATCAGCACCAGGTTCACCGGCGATGTCTTGCCGGCGGCGTGGATGGCGTGCAGCCCGGCCAGGAAGGCGGCCTGCGGCCCCTTCTGGTTCACCGCGCCGCGCCCAACGATCACCTTGCCGAAGCCGGGCTTGTCGACGATGCGCGCCTCCAGGGGCGGGGAGCTCCACTCGGCGGGGTCGTACTGCTTCACGTCGTACATGAAGTAGATGCCCATCCAGCGCTTGGCGCCGACATCCAGGGTGGCGAACACGCCGGGCGCGCCCTCGGTGGCCACCTTCTCGACGTGCTGGAAGCCGGCGTCCTTGGCCAGGGCCGCCATGTAGTCGGCGCCCTTTTCCATATCGAGGTTTTCGGCGGCGATGGAGGGCAGGGCGATCCAGTCCTGGATGCGCTTCACCGAGGCCGCGTAGCCCGCCTCGGCGGCCTTGCGGATGGCGGGCAGGTCGCCGCTGGCGGCGAGGGCCAGGCCGGGCGTGAACAGGGCGGCGGCCGCGCCTCCGGCCAGCAGCGTGCGACGATCCGTGGCGATGGTTCCCAGGTTCGACATCCCAATCCCTCCAGGCCTGAATGGCGGGAATAGGACTGTCATAATCAGGGCCCGGCAAGCCTGATCTGGCGGAGCCATGTTCGATCAGCGCGGCGTCGGCCGCGCCAGACTGGCCCCCGGGCCGTCAGCCTCTGAACTGATCCACGTCCCGCACCGCGCCGCGGGCGGCGCTGGTGGTGAAGGCGGCGTAGGCGCGCAGGGCCATGGAGACCTTGCGTTCGCGCTTGGCGGCCGGGGTCCAGGCCTCGGATCCCCGGGCCAACTGCGCGGCCCGGCGCTCGGCGATCACCGCGTCGCTCACGGCCAGATGGATGCTCCGCTGCGGGATGTTGATCTCGATCTGGTCGCCGTCCTGCACCAGGCCGATCAGCCCGCCCTCGGCGGCTTCGGGCGAGACGTGGCCGATGGAGAGGCCCGAGGTGCCGCCGGAGAACCGGCCGTCGGTGATCAGGGCGCAGGCCTTCCCCAGGCCCTTCGATTTCAGATAGCTGGTGGGATAGAGCATCTCCTGCATGCCCGGCCCGCCGCGCGGCCCCTCGTAGCGGATCACCACCACGTCGCCGGCCTTGATCTTGCCGGTCAGGATGGCGCTCACCGAGGCGTCCTGGCTCTCGAACACCCGGGCCGTGCCGGTGAAGACCAGGATGCTGTCGTCCACGCCCGCCGTCTTCACAATGCAGCCGTCCAGGGCCAGGTTGCCCTTCAGCACCGCCAGGCCGCCGTCCTTGGAAAACGCGTTCTCGACATTGCGGATCACGCCGCCCGCCCGGTCCAGGTCCAGCGCGTCCCAGCGGCGGCTCTGGCTGAACGCGGTCTGGGTCGGCACGCCGCCCGGCGCGGCCTTGAAGAAGGTATGGACGCTCTCGCTGGTGGTGCGGGCGATGTCCCAACGGTCCAGGGCCTCCCCCAGGGTGGCGCTGTGGACGGTCGGGGTGTCGGTGTGCAGCAGGCCGCCGCGGTCCAGTTCCCCCAGCAGGGCCATGACGCCCCCGGCCCGGTGGACATCCTCCATGTGCACGTCGGACTTGGCCGGCGCGACCTTGGACAGGCAGGGCACTCGGCGCGACAGCCGGTCGATGTCGTCCATGGTGAAGTCCACCTCCGCCTCGTGGGCGGCGGCCAGCAGGTGCAGGACGGTGTTGGTGGAGCCGCCCATGGCGATGTCCAGGCTCATGGCGTTCTCGAAGGCCCGGAAGTTGGCCACCGAGCGCGGCAGCACGCTGGCGTCGTCCTGCTCGTAGAAGCGCCGGGTGATGTCCACCACCGTGTGGCCGGCCTCCAGGAACAGGCGCTCGCGGTCGGCGTGGGTGGCCAGGACCGAACCGTTGCCGGGCAGGGAGAGGCCGAGCGCCTCGGTCAGGCAGTTCATCGAATTGGCGGTGAACATCCCCGAGCAGGAGCCGCAGGTGGGGCAGGCCGACCGCTCGATGGTCGCCACGTCCTCGTCGGAGACGGACTCGTCAGCGGCGGCGACCATGGCGTCCACCAGGTCCAGGGCGACTTCCTTGCCGTTGAGGATCACCTTGCCGGCCTCCATGGGCCCGCCGGAGACGAAGACCGTGGGGATGTTCAGCCGCAGGGACGCCATCAGCATGCCTGGCGTGATCTTGTCGCAGTTGGAGATGCAGACCATGGCGTCCACGCAGTGGGCGTTGGCCATGTACTCGACGCTGTCGGCGATCAGTTCGCGGGACGGCAGGCTATAGAGCATGCCGTCGTGGCCCATGGCGATACCGTCGTCCACGGCGATGGTGTTGAATTCCTTGGCCACTCCGCCGGCCCGCTCGATCTCGCGCGCCACCAGCTGGCCCAGGTCCTTGAGGTGCACGTGGCCCGGCACGAACTGGGTGAAGGAGTTCACCACCGCGATGATCGGCTTGCCGAAGTCGGCGTCCTTCATCCCGGTGGCGCGCCATAGCCCGCGGGCGCCGGCCATGTTGCGGCCATGGGTGGAGGTGCGGGAACGGTAAGCGGGCATGACGGTCTCAAGGGCTCTGGAGCGAAGGCCTGCACATGGCGTGATCATCCCGCCATGTCCATGCTTCGAGGTGAGCTTTTGCCGGCCTGTGGGCCCCGCGCCGCGCTATCGGGTTGATCTCACCTTTGTCGTCTCATATTCAAGACGAATGGATACTCTAGTAGACGATTCCGGAGCGCTGCTGGCCAGCCGCCTGAGGCTGGAGCGTGACATGCGCGGCTGGTCGCTCGCTGACCTCGCCGAGCGCGCTGGCGTCTCCAAGGCCACCATCAGCAAGATCGAGCGTCAGGAGGTCAGCCCCACCGCCGTCATCCTGGTCCGCCTGGCCGGCGCCTTCGACCTCACCCTGGCCGGCCTTCTGCTCCGCGCCGAGGGCGGCGGGGAGCGCCTGACGCGCGCGGCCGACCAGCCGGTCTGGCGCGACCCCGAGACCGGCTACCGCCGCCGCCAGGTGTTCAGCCGCCCTGACCACCCTGTTGAGACTGTCGAAGTCGAACTGCCTACCGGCCAGCGCGTGATCCTGCCGGCCTCGTCCTACGCCCACATCCGACAGGTGGTCTGGGTGCGGGCCGGCGACCTGGTCATCCACGAGGGCGGCGACCGTCACGAGCTCGCCGCCGGCGACTGCCTGGGCTTTGGCCCGCCCGGCGAGGTGACCATCGCCAACGAGACCGCCCAGCCTTGCACCTATGTCGTCGTCCTGGCCCGGAGCTGACCATGATCCAGATGCTCGACACCACCCACCGCGACGCCCTCAGCGACCTGCTCATCGAGGCGGTCACCAGCGGCGCGTCTGTCAGCTTCATGCACCCCATCAGCCGGGAGACGGCCGACGCCTTCTGGGACCACGCTCTCGCGGCCGCCGCCCGGGACGAGCGCGTCATCCTGGGCGCCTTCGACGGCGAGGCCCTGGTGGGTACGGTGACCCTGCTGCTGGACTGCCCCGACAACCAGCCGCACCGCGCCGAGATCGCCAAGATGATGACGCGGCTCAGCCACCGGGGCAGGGGGATCGCCACCGCCCTGCTGCGGGAAGCCGAGCGTCTGGCCGTGACCAGGTCCCGGACTCTGCTGGTGCTGGACACGGCCACGGACGGTGGCGCGGCCCCGCTCTATGAGGCCATGGGGTTCAAGCTCGCCGGGGTCATCCCGGGCTATGCCTACAAGCCGCATGGCGGGCTCAGCGGCACGGCCATCTACTGGAAGCAGGCCGGGGTCCGGCCCAACGTCTCCAACCCGGGCGTGGCCCGGTAAGCTGGCCGCTGATTCGGACGGGGAGCGCCACGATGGGAAAGACCGCGATCTACGGCATCAAGGCCTGCGACACGATGAAGAAGGCCCGGGACTGGCTGGACGGCCACGGCGTCGACTACGACTTCCACGACTACAAGACCGTCGGGATCGACCGCGCCACCCTGCAGACCTGGGCCCGGAAGGTCGGCTGGGAGGTCTTGCTCAACCGCGCCGGGACCACCTTCCGCAAACTGCCTGAGGCCGACAAGGTGGGCGTCGACGAGGCCAAGGCCATCGCCCTGATGCTGGCCCAGCCCTCCATGATCAAGCGCCCGGTGCTGGAGGTGGGCGGTGAATTACTGGTGGGGTTCAAGCCAGACGCCTACGCAGCGAAATTGCGTTAGTCTCGCAGCGCCAAGGCTGGGGAGGCGGACATGGCGCCGACACCGAACAAGACCCTGCAGACCGACGCCAGCGTCGAGGCGTTCCTCGCCGCCGTAGAGCCCGAGACCCGCCAGGCAGACGCCCGCGCCATCTGCGCATTGATGGCCAGGGTCAGCGGCTTTCCGGCGAAGATGTGGGGGCCGGCCATCGTCGGCTTCGGCAGCTACCACTATCACTACGACAGTGGCCGAGAGGGCGACGCGCCCCGGGTCGGGTTCTCACCGCGCAAGGCCGCGCTCACCCTCTACATCATGTCCGGCCACCAGGACGCGGCGCTGATGGCGCGCCTGGGCAAGTATAAGACCGGCAAGGCCTGTCTCTATCTGAACAAGCTGTCCGATGTCGACCAGGGCGCGCTGGCGGAGGTTATCGCCGGCTGCCTCGCCTACATGGCCGAGGCCCATCCCGCGACCTGAGCGAATTTTTCAAGCGCCCTGCATCCAACAGGCGTCGCGGCGGCGACTAGGGATGAAACGGGCGGGCAGACACCGCCCCGGAAAATCAATCGGGGGCTCACGCTCATGGACGCGACAACCATGGAAGACCTTTTCCGCGGCTACTGGTGGATCATCTTCCCCATCGGCGGGTTCATCTTCGCCGCCTGGGAGCGGTGGCTGAGCTACCAGCGCAGCCGCGACACCCTGGACCTGATCAAAACCTATTCCGCCCAGGGCAAGGACGTGCCGCCGGAGTTGCTGCGCCAGGTGCAGGACGACACCTGGGACGAGGACGACCGTGACGACTATCGGGGCCGCCGAGGTCGGCGTATCGCCCGCCGCTACGCCCGCCACGGTCCCTACTGGCAGTTCCGGTCGGCGATCTATACCGGCGCCATAGCCGGGGCCTTCTGGGTGGCCTCCTACTACGCCTTCGTGCCGGGGACGGTGGGACCGTTCCGGGTGGTGGCGATCATCCTGACCTGTATCGCCGCGGCCAACCTGGCCCTGGCGCTGCTGGCCTCGGCCTTCCGAGGCAAGTGACACCGATGGCGCTCGATGGCGGCCATGCTCCTGCCCAGGACATCGCCCGGCTGGTCGAGCGCCATCAACAGGCGCTGCGGGCCTTCCTGCGGCGGGCTTGCGGCGACTGGGCCCTGGCCGACGACCTGGCCCAGGAGACCTTTCTGACCGCCTGGGAGAAGATCGGCGAGCTGGGTCCCGATGCCAATGTCCGGGCCTGGCTCTGCGGGATCGGCTATAACAAGACCCTGACCGCCCTGCGCTCGGCCCGCCGGGCCCGGCGGCGGGAGGCGGACTACCAGGATGCGGCGCCGGTGACCGGCGCGCCGCATCCGGCCGACAAGATGGCCCTGGACCGGGCCATGGCCGGCCTGCCGGTGGAGCAGAGGGCCGCGGTCGCCCTCTGCCTCGCCGGGGACTTCAGCCACGCGGAGGCCGCCGAGATCCTGGCCCTGCCGCTGGGCACAGTGAAATCGCACGTGGCGCGAGGCCGTTCGCGTCTGCTGCAAGCCTTGGGAATAGCCGATGACCCGGCCTGACGATCACCTCGCCGCCCTGTTCGCGAACGACCTGCCACCGGCCCGCGATCCCGTCTTCCAGGCCTCGGTCCTTGAGGCGATGGCGCGCCGCCGCTTCCAGCGGGAAATGGTGTTCATCGCCGCGGCCAGCCTTGTCGCCGCCGCGGTGCTGGCCATCCTCTGGCCCGCGCTACAGCCGGCCCTGCACGCCCTTGCGCAGGGCCTGGCCCCCGCCGGCCTGGCCATCGGGGCGGCCGCCCTGGTGGTGGTCCTGGCCTCCTGGCGGCCGGGTGCTGACTTGAGACTGAGATGATGACAAAGATTTCATGGCCCCGCTTGCATCTATAGGGCGCGGCACGGGCCTCTTTCCTCACAGAAGCGGGCTGATACGCCCCAAAACTGGAGAGACCACGTCATGGAAGCCGTCCTCATCGTCTTCATCGTCTTCGGATCGATCGCCTCGCTGTTCCTGGTGCCCGCCTATCTGAAGAGCCGCGAACGCTCGCGCCTGCACGACACCCTCAAGGCCTCCATCGAGCATGGCCAGCCGATCCCCGCCGAAGTCATCGAGGCCATCACCAGCGACGTGAAGGTCAAGGCGCCGGCCTCTCCCATGCGGGACCTGCGCACCGGCATCATCTGGCTGGGCGTGGCGGTGGGCCTGGCCGCCTTCGGCTTCGCCATCAGCTTCGAGGAGCCCGACGCCCTCTATCCGCTGATCGGCATGGCCGCCTTCCCGGGCTTCATCGGCGTGGCCTTTATCGCCATCTCATTCTTCGGGCGCGGCAAGTAGGCCGGTTCCAGGGGGAGCAAGCCCAATGTCGGGCTCACAGCAACTGCGGTACGCCAGCCTCCACGACGTGGAACTCGCGACCCTGTCGGCCACGGGAGAACGGCGCGCCTTCGGCGAGTTGGTCCGCCGCCATGGCTCGGCGGTGCGGGGCCTCCTGCGCCGGATGGGCGCAGCCTCGGCCGAGGCCGACGACACGGCCCAGGACGCCTTCCTGGCCGCCTTCGAAAGCATCACCGAGTTTCGCGGCGAGGGGACCTTCGCCGCCTGGGTCAAGCGTATCGCCGCCCGTCAGTACCTGAAGCGTCTGCAACGTGAGCGGCGTCTGGCGAGCCTGGCGCTCGAGGCTGAAGAGGGCGCCCAAACCGCTCACCATCCCGACGCCGCCGGCCGCATCGATCTGGACGAAGCCATGAAGTGTTTAGGCGCGGCCGAACGGCTCTGCGTGACCATGTGCTACGGCGCGGGCCTCTCCCACGCCGAGGCCGCCGATGCCTTGAATCTGCCGCTTGGAACGGTCAAATCCCATGTCAAACGTGGTCTGGAGAAACTCAGAACGCGACTGGCGCCTGAGGGTGCGGAGCTGGAAGGGAGGCGTGGCAATGGCTGAGATCGAGTTCGAGCGTCGCCTGGAGCGGCTCTTCTCCGATGCGCCGGCGTTCTCCGATGAGAGCGCCTTCGCGGCGCGTGTGGAGCACCGGCTCAACCGCGGCTGGAACATGCGCCGCTGGTTCATCGGGGCCGCCGGCGTGGCCGGTGGCGTCGTCGGCGCCAGCCAGCTCATCATGTCCAACTTCGTCCAGCGGGTGGAGGACGCCTCGGCGGGCTCTTCGCGCCTCCTGCAGGCCGGGATCGCCCAGGCGCGCCCGGGCATGGACCTGTTCGCCATGGTGCAGTCGGACTGGACTGTCGTATGGATCGCCAGCGGCCTGGCTGTCCTGGCCATGGGCTTCGTGCTCACCCGCGTGATCGAGGAGATCTGACGATGTCGGCTCAACGTCAGGAAACGGTTCGGCGCCTCGCCGCGCCGGATATCACCGCGCGCAAGGGCGGCGTCCCCATTGTCTGCCTGACGGCCTACACCGCGCCCATGGCCGAACTGCTGGACGACCACTGCGACCTGCTGCTGGTGGGCGACAGCGTCGGCATGGTGGTGCATGGCCTGCCCAACACGGTCGGCGTCACCCTGGAGATGATGATCCTGCACGGCCAGGCGGTGATGCGGACCTCCAAGAAGGCCATGGTGGTGGTGGACATGCCCTTCGGCTCCTACGAGGGCGCGCCCGAGAACGCCTATCAGAACGCCGTGCGCATCATGAAGGAGACCGGCGCCTCGGCGGTGAAGGTCGAGAGCGGCTCCACGGTGGTGGAGACCATCGAATATCTCGTGAAGCGTGGCGTGCCGGTCATGGGCCATGTGGGCCTGCGGCCCCAGGCGGTGCTGGTGGATGGCGGCTTCAAGGCCAAGGGCCGCGCCGGCGAGGAACGCGCCCGGATCCTGGAGGAGGCCAAGGCCACCGCCGCGGCCGGCGCCTTCGCCGTGGTCGTCGAGGGTGTCGCCGAGGGCCTGGCCCGCGAGATCACCGAGGCCATCGCCGTGCCCACCATCGGCATCGGCGCCTCGGCCGGCTGTGACGGCCAGATCCTGGTCACCGACGACATGCTGGGCCTGTTCGACTGGACGCCCAAGTTCGTGCGCCGCTACGCCGACCTGCGCGGCGAGATCACCAAGGCCATTGCGGGCTATGCCGACGACGTGCGCCAGCGGAACTTCCCCGGGCCGGCGGAGATTTATTTCGCCAAGGCCGCGAACACCTAGAGCCTGATCCGTTGAGGTGGAATCGCTTCGCGATTCCGCCGATGCGGTGGATCAGGCTCCAGATATAAGCGAGAGCATGATTCACGCCTGAGCCGGGACCGCTGCGCGGTTCCGTCTCAAGCGATCATGCTCTAGGCGAACAGGACGGCGGCTTCCGCTGTCGGTTCAAAGGTTTTCGCCAGCGCGATGGCTTCGGCCTCAATGGCTTCGCGGTCCTTGGCTGTGAACTTCTCGAACGCGGTGACGGACACCGTCGCGGTCTTCTTCTTGGCCTCCAGCTTCCACGTCCCGGCGACGAAACCGTCCACCAGCAGCATCGGCGGAACCTGCAGGTTCTTGCTGGCGACCCTGGGCGCGTGTTCGGGCGGCAGGATGCGGGCGCGGTCCTGGTGGCCCTGGGTGACGGCGTCGAAGTCCGGCACGAAGCGCGGCGGGGCAGGGATGTGGCCACCCGGCCGGGGCGCGTCCTTCAGATCGTAGAGCACCCTCTTTCGGTCATCTCGGAAGGTGACCAGGTCGTCGCCGAGCGCTTCAAACAGCGGCGCGACACCCTTCAATCCGGACCAGCCGCTGAAGTCGGCGGGCGTCGCCGGGCCCCAGGCGGCCAGGTAGCGGCGCAGCAACTCAGCAGGCTCCGCCGCCGCCGCGATGTCCTCGCCCAGATAGGCCTTGGCCAGGACGAACTCGCCACCGGGCGAAAAGCCGTACGGTGTATCCGACGCCGCCTGGACCAGGGGCAGGAGTTGGCGCGCCGCATAGGCCATGATGCGGATGTCAGAATAGCCGGCCTTTTCCAGGACGTCCCGGAAACTCTCGAAGACCTGCGGCTCGGCGAAATGGCTGCGCGCCAGGGCCAGAACCGGCTCCAGCTCGGTGACCGTCGTCTTGGTCCCGCCCGGCAGGGTGATGGCCTCTCCGGTCCTCAGGCTGCCCCGGAAGGCCAGGAAGTTGGCGGCGGTCATCAGGTGGAGCGTGCCGCGCATGGCCGTCGCGCGGACCACCTCGCGGGCGTCGATGGCCTGTCGCAACGCTATCGGCTCGAACGTCGCCAGCCGGGACCACAGCCCGATGAAAGGCGTGCGGGGCAGTTGGGCCTGGATCGCCAGCAGCCGGGACAAGGCGTCGACGGGGGTCAGCGGGTGGCGTTCCAGCAACATCTGCCGAGCCAGCAGGGCGCGGTTCAAGTCGCGGTCGGTCAGGATGTCGTCGCCCATCGGCCCAGGATCGCCGAGACCGGACGGCTAGACCAGTCCCGTCACGGGCCGGGCGGCCGCACTATCGGGAAAGACCGTGGTCTCCAGCGCCCGTCGATCCAACCCCATATGGTCGGCCAGCACCCCCTTGAACAGGCCACGCATGTCCAGGGTCGGGGCCAGGTCACGGGCCTCGAACAGGGCCGAGCTCTTCAGGGTCGGCCAGTCGCCGACGATGCCGCCGGGTTTCAACGCTCCGCCCAGCACCAGGGCTGTCGAGGCCGTGCCATGGTCGGTGCCGCCTGTGCCATTCACCCGCGCCGTGCGCCCGAACTCGGTGGTCACCAGCACCACGCTGTCCTTCCACGCCCCGCCGAGGCCCGCGCGCAGCCCGTCCAGCGCGGCGTCCAGATAGGTCAGGCGTGGCGCCAGCTGGCCCAATTGGTTGGCGTGGGTGTCGAAGCCGTCGAGGCTGACCACCGCGATCTGCGGGCCGCCGGGCTCGCGCATGAAGCCCGCGACGGTCGACCCCAGCTTCCGCGCCGCCTCCGCCCCCTGACGCGCCAGCCCTTGGGCGTTGGCGGGCGTCATGGCGGTCATCGAGGCGCCGCCCCCGAGGCTGGTCATCGCCGCCTGGGCCATGGTCTCGGTGGCGAGGCCCCGGGCCAGGGCGGGGCCGAGCACCGGATCGTCCCTGTAGAGGTCCTGCAGCAGAGTCGGCAGGCGGGCCGAGGCGTCGACGCCCTTGCCCGGCGACCAGGAGGACACCGGCGCCGGCCCGCGCAGGATCAACGGCGCGGTGGGTCCCACCGAGAGGGCCTCGACCTTGCGCTGGGCCGAGAGGCTGCTCACCGCTCGGTTCAACCAGCCGCTGCTGGCGCCGTAGACCCCTGCGGCGCCGCTCTCCAGCACGTCCTGAGCCTCGAAGTGCGACCGCGCGCGATCGGGCGTGGCGACAGCGGGGACGATTCGCGCCTCACCGACCCGCGCCATGGCGTGGACCGAGGGCAGCGACGGGTGCAGGCTGAAGGTCCCGTCCAGCTTCAGGGCGTTGTCGTCCAGGGCGATGGCCCGGCGCAGGCCCTGGTAGTCGGGGTCGCCCACCGGCGGGGCGACGGACAAGCCGTCCATCCCGCCCCGGCAGATCATCACGATCAGCTTGCGGCGACCTTGCGCCCCCTCCGAGGCCGCGAAGGCCTGGCGGGCGACGAACTGCAGGGAGAGGCCGAAGCCCGAGGCGGTGGCCAGGGCGGCGCGGCGGGTGGGTTTGGCGGTCATCGGCGTTGGAACTCCGGGCTCATCAGCAACAGGGCCAAGCCCTCGGCGCGGGTCTCGGCGCGGGCGATGGCGGTCGCGGTCGGGGCGGACAAACGCGCGCCGAGCGCCTCGCTCGCCAACCGTCCGGGATCGCGGTCGACGATGGCGGCGGCGGCGAAGCTCTGCGCCCAGGCCATCCGTTTGATGATCGCGTCCGGCCCCGCCCAGGATGCGGTGTCCTCGGGCCAGCCCTTGGGGGAGGGAGCACTGAAGGCCCGCTGGCCCATGGCGTTCAAGGTGGGCGCCAGGACGCTGATGTCTCGCGGGACTCCGCCCGCCGCCCGCCAGCTGGAGATCAGGAACTCGTAGGGCGTCTTGAACTTGGCCTGGGTCGGGGCCCAGGCTTCCGGTGCGTCGATCAGAGCCTTTGCCACCTCGCCGAGCTGGCCGCCGGTGTCTAGCCAGCGGCGCTCCAGGCGGTCCACCAGGACCGGCGGCGGAGTGTCGGCCACGAAGTGCCGGGCGATCTTGCCGCAGATGAAGCGGGCGGTGGCGGGCTTTTGGGCGAGGTCGGCCAGGATCACGCCCGCCTGTTCCCTGCCGCCGGCCGGATAGCGCACCCCCATAACCGTCCGCGCGCCCGGCTCGTGGGCCATGGGGCGGAATATTGGCGCGCCGGCTCGGCTGGGGTCCTCGCGCAGGCCGCCGATGGAGAGCCCGGTCAGGGCGCGGGCGAACTCGGTGACGTCGGCCTGGGCATAGCCGCCGTCCACGCCGACGGTGTGCAGTTCCAGGATCTCCCGGGCCAGATTCTCGTTCAGGCCTGGCGTCCTGCCCGCGCGCCTCGCGTATTTCGCCGCGGGACTGCCGGGGCCGATGGACTGGGCCTGGTCCAGATAGAGCAGCATGGCGGGGTGGGTCTCGGCGGCGCCCAGCAGTTGGGCGAAAGCGCCGAACACGTGCGGTCGGATCGCTTCCTGCTCATAGGGCCCCACGACCGTGGCGGTGATCAGCTTGGTGGCGGACACCGTGAAGTGGTTGGCCCAGAACAGGGCCCAGCGTTCGCGGAAGCCCTCGGGCGTCAGGGCGCCGAGACGGGCGCGGGCCGTGAAGTCAGCGCCGGTATCCTCGCGGAGCATCCTCTGGGCCATCTTCACGGGGTCGCGGTGGCCAGGCCTGGGATCATTCGGCCCCTGGGCCGCCTTCATCGCCTTGCGGTCCTGCTGGTAGTCACGGAACTCGCCCAGGCGCTGCTGCGCCGTCTCGGCGCCCGCCTGCGGCTGCTGCGCGCCTTCGCGGTGGATCTGGGCCTTCAGGAAGCCGCGCGGGTCCTGGCGCGCCCCGCGGATCTCACCGGACCGCGCGCCCAGTCCGAAGCGGGTCACGGCGATGGCGGCGTCCAGGTCGCGGTCAGCCAAGGCGAGCCTCCTTGCGCAAATCTCATCCAACGCTCATTTGCACGCGCACGGCGACCGTTTCCGTCGCTGGCGTCTGGAGGACTACGTGGCCAAGGGATTCAAGGAAGCTGGCGAGAAGCCCCGCCGCTTCTACAAGAGCGTCGCGGTTGAGGCCGTCGAGGGCGGCTTCGCGGTGAAGCTGGACAGCCGCAGCCTGCGCAGTCCCCGGTCGGCCCTGATGGTTCTGCCGACCCAGGCCCTGGCCGACCTCGTCGCCGCGGAGTGGGCCGCCCAGGGTGAGCATATCGAGATGGCCCTGATGCACGCGACCCGCCTGGCCAACACGGCGCTCGACGCCATCCCCCAGGCGCGTGACGGCACGGCGGCTCAGATCGCCGACTATGCCGGCTCTGACCTGCTCTGCTATTTCGCCGAGGATCCGGTGGGGCTCGTGGACCGCCAGCAGCAGCATTGGGGCCCGGTCCTGGAGCGTGCTGAGCGGGAGTTCGAGGTCGCTTTCGTAAGGGCTGCGGGCATCGTTCACCGCACCCAACCCGACGAGACCCTGGCCAAGGTGAAGGCCATGGCGCTGGATCTCGACGACTTTGGCCTGGCCGGCGTCGCTTTCGGCACAGCCCTCTTCGGCTCGGCGGTCCTGGCCTTTGGCCTGGCGCGCGGCTGGATGACCGGCCTTCAGGCCCTGGAACTATCGCGGCTGGATGAGACCTTCCAGGAAGAGAAATGGGGCGTCGACGACGAGGCCGCCGAACGCACCGCCCGTCACATGGTGGAGGCGCACATGCTCGAGCGCTGGTTCAAGGCCCTCTAGCTGACGCCCGGTGAACTTGCGCCGGCTTCCGGGCGCGACTAGGGCTTGATCCCAGCACAGAGCGTTAAGAGGGGCCGGCCTTGAAGCATATCATCGAGGAGCTTGAGAAGCGTCGCGCGGAAGCCCGCATGGGCGGCGGCGAGCGCCGCATCCAGAGCCAGCACGCCAAGGGCAAACTCACCGCACGCGAGCGCCTGGACCTGTTGCTGGACGAAGGCTCCTTCGAGGAGTTCGACATGTTCGTCGAGCACCGGGCCACCGACTTCGGCATGGCCGACAACCGGGTGCCGGGCGATGGCGTGGTCACCGGCTGGGGCAATATCAACGGCCGCCTGGTCTTTGTGTTCTCCAAGGATTTCACGGTCTTCGGCGGATCTCTTTCCAACGCGCATGCGCAGAAGATCGTCAAGGTGCAGCAGCAGGCGCTCAAGGTCGGCGCCCCGATCATCGGCCTGTTCGACGCCGGCGGCGCGCGCATCCAGGAGGGGGTCGACGGCTTGGCAGGCTATGCCGACATCTTCCTGCAGAACACGCTGGCCAGCGGTGTCATCCCGCAGATCAGCGTCATCATGGGCCCCTGCGCCGGGGGTGACGTCTATTCCCCCGCCATCACCGACTTCATCTTCATGGTGAAGGATACGAGCTACATGTACGTCACCGGCCCCGACGTGGTCCGCACCGTGACCCACGAGGAGGTCACCCACGAGGAGCTGGGGGGCTACCGCGTCCACGCCATGAAGTCCGGCGTCGCCGACGGCGCCTTCGAGAACGACCTGGAGGCGCTCACCCAGGTGCGCCGCCTGGTGGATTTCCTGCCGCTTTCGAACCGCGAGAAGCCCCCGGTCCGGGAGAGCTTCGACAATGTCGAGCGCGACGAGATGAGCCTCGACACCCTGGTGCCGTCCAACCCCAACAAGCCCTACGACATGAAGGAGCTGATCCTCAAGATCGTGGACGAGGCTGACTTCTTCGAGATCGCCCCGGACTTCGCCAAGAACATCATCTGCGGCTTCGCCCGCATGGACGGCCGCACCATCGGCATCGTCGCCAACCAGCCCCAGGTGCTGGCCGGCGTGCTGGACATCGACTCCAGCCGTAAGGGCGCCCGCTTCGTGCGCTTCTGCGACGCCTTCGAGATCCCCCTGGTGACCCTGGTGGATGTGCCGGGCTTCATGCCGGGCACCAAGCAGGAGCAGGGCGGTCTGATCCGCCACGGCGCCAAGCTCTTGTTCGCCTATGCCGAGGCCACCGTGCCCAAGGTGACCCTGATCACCCGCAAGGCCTATGGCGGCGCCTATGACGTGATGAGCTCGAAGCACATCCGCGGCGACGTGAACTATGCCTGGCCCACCGCCGAGATCGCCGTCATGGGCTCCAAGGGCGCCGTGGAGATCATCTTCCGCGCCGAGATCGGCGACCCCGACGCCATCGCCGCCCGTGAGGCCGAGTACAAGTCCCGCTTCGCCAACCCCTTCATCGCCGCCAGCCGCGGCTACATCGACGACGTCATCAAGCCCCACAACACCCGCAAGCGCATCGCCCGCTCCCTGAAGAACCTGCGGGGCAAGCAACTGACCAACCCCTGGAAAAAGCACGATAACATTCCGCTGTAGGGGGCGCAGGGTCGCCGAACGCCATGAACGTGCTTGCACACCAGCTTCTGATCTCCACGGCCATCGTCACGGCGACCGTGCTTGTCCACCTGTTGGGCCTGGACGTTCTGCAGGCGCTGCTAAAGTGGCATCTGGAGCGCTTCACCCGCTGGATAAACCTGGACCGCGTCCTGGTCCCGCTGGGCGTGGTCCTGGGGCTCTTCGTCCTGCACGGCCTCGAGATCTGGCTCTACGCGCTGGTCTACTGGAAGATGCAGATGCTCCCGACCTTGGAGCAGGCGCTCTATTTTTCCACCAGTTCCTATTCGACGGTCGGCGAAACCGGCGCGATCCTGCCCGACCGTTGGCGCATCGTGGGGGTTCTGGAGGCGATCAACGGCATGCTGCTCATCGGCTGGTCCACCGCCTTCCTGTTCCAGATCCTGCACCACCTGATGTGGGATGACAGCGACAATCACCCGCTTCCCAAGGGCGCGATCGTCAAGGCCTCCAAGCCGCGTCGAACACGCCTGAAGTGACCCGCTAGGCCGGAACAAGCCCACCCGCCCGGGGTTGTTGGACCAGCAAGTCCTTACAACCTGGGAAAACGCAGATGGGCGATGGAAGCAACGAGCGCGGCGGGCGGCCTCCCGAGTATCGCCGGAACCCCCGCCACAGCCAAGATTGGGATGAGGCGGCGGCCGACTACCAGGCTGGTGAGGACGACCGTCCCGGGCAGGGCCAAAGCTTTGAGAGGGGCTATGTCGGCCCCCGCTATGGGGTCGGCAGCTACGCAGGATTTACCGGAGGCTATGGTCAGAACGGCTCCGATCCTGGCGAACGGGTCTCGCCCTACGGCGACCGCGTCTATCGCGGCGATGGCGGACGCCAGGCTCAGGAAGACAGCCGGGGCGGGCGTTCCTATGGCGACAATGGGCGGCAAGGCGGTGGCCGCTATGAATCCAGCCCGCGCCAGGACCACCCGGGCGAGTATCGCACCTACCGCGTGACCGGCCATCGGGGCCTCGGCCCTCAGGGCTACATCCGCAGCGACGAGCGCATCAGCGAGGATGTCCACGACCGCCTGACCGACGATGACCACATCGACGCCTCGGGAATAACCGTGGCGGTGCAGGATGGCGAGGTCACCCTGACGGGCACGATCGGCGATCGCCGCGCCAAGCACCACGCCGAGGCGATCATCGAGCATATCGGCGGCGTGAAACACGTGCAGAACAACCTTCGCTTCGATGCAGGCGCCACGCGCCGTCCGCCTGCTCCGATGGGTGAGAACACCGTCCTGCGGGACCAGGCCGAAGGCGAAAGCTGACCCTGCTGACACTGCTCGCCGCCGGCCCTAGGGTGGCGGCGTGTCGGAGGAGACGTTCAGGACCTGGATCAACCGTTGGCGCCTGACGCCCGACGGGGAGCCGTTCACCAGCCTTGGGGGACGGCTTCTGCCTGTTCGCAAGGACGGGATCGCCGCCATGCTCAAGGTAAGCCATGCGCCCGAGGAGATCGCCGGGGGCGTCCTGATGGCCTGGTGGAACGGGGAGGGGGCCGCGCCGGTCCTGGCGCACGAGGGCGAGGCTCTGCTGATGGTCCGCGCCACCGGCGCCGGATCGCTCGCCGACATGGCCAGGAACGGCCAGGACGGCGACGCCAGCCGCATCATCTGCTCGGCGCTGGATGGCCTCCACGCGCCGCGCGCTGGGAAGCTGCCCTACACCCTCAGGCCGCTGCCGGACTGGTTCGGGCAACTGGCGCCCGCCGCCAACCGCCACGGCGGCGTCCTGGCCAAGTCCTACGAGATGTCGCGGGCGCTGCTGGCCGATCCGCGCGAGGTCCGCGTCCTGCACGGCGACGCCCACCACGGCAACTTCCTGGATTTCGGCGACCTGGGATGGCTGGCCATCGACCCCAAGGGGCTGATCGGCGAGCGTGGCTATGACTACGCCAACCTGTTGTGCAATCCGGACCTGGCCACAGCCGTCATCCCCGGACGTATCGCCAGCCAGGTGAGAGTGGTGAGCCAGGCGGCCGTGCTCGAGCCTGTGCGGACGATGCAGTGGCTGCTGGCCTATGCCGGCCTCTCGGCCTCGTGGACCCTGGCAGATGGGAACAACCCCGCCGGCGCCCTGCAGATCGCGCAGATCGCGGCGGCGGAGCTGGGCCTCTAGGCGATCGCCAGGTGCTGGTTGTCGCCGCGCTCCAGCGGATCGCGCAGCGCCTGACCGTTCTGCACGAACTCCAGCGAGATCGAATTGATGCAATACCGCAGCCGGGTCGGCGCGGGACCGTCGGGGAAGACATGGCCCTGGTGGCTGTCGCAGCGGGCGCAGCGGGTCTCGATGCGGATCATGCCGTAGCTGGTGTCCTTCACCGCCAGGACATGAGCCTCGTCGATGGGGGCGAAGAAGCTGGGCCAGCCGGTGCCGCTCTCGAACTTGGTCTTGGCCTGGAACAGCGGCAGGCCGCAGAGCCGGCAGCAATAGGCGCCGTCCTCCTTATTATCCAGCAGGCCGCCGCAGAAGGCCGCCTCGGTGCCGTGATGCAGCAGCACCTCGGCCTCTTCGCGGGTGAGATCGTCCTCGAGGCGCTTGCGTTCCGCTGCGTCGGGAGGTGTCAGGTCAAAACCGGACGGGGAGAGGGTGGCTTCTGGCGTGCTCATGCGGTCCAATCTAGGGTCTCTCCCCCAAGTACGGAAGCGCTGCCCGAGCCTTTCTGTTTCAGAAATCTCTTCTGAAACAGAAAGGCTCGGGCTTTTGATGTTGAGCGTGACGGGCGCCTGAACCGGCGCCCACTTCAGGCTGTCACGCTGTAAGGGAGGTTACGTCATGCCCAGGACCACGGACTGTCTCGCCCGCGCGATTTTGCGCTAAGACATCAGCATGTTCTCAAAGATTCTGATCGCCAACCGCGGCGAAATCGCGGTCCGCATCATCAAGACCTGCCGCCGCATGGGGATCGCCACCGTGGTGGTCTATTCCGAGGCCGACGCCGACAGCATGGCCGTCGAGATGGCCGACGAAACCGTCTTCATCGGTGGCGCGCCGGCCTCCGAAAGCTACCTGGTCGCCGACAAGATCGTGGCCGCGGCCCGGGAAACCGGCGCGGAGGCCATCCACCCCGGCTTCGGTTTCCTCTCGGAAAACGCGTCCTTCGCGCGGCGGCTGGAGGAGGAGGGGATCGTCTTCATCGGTCCCAACCCCCACGCCATCGAGGCGATGGGCGACAAGATCGAATCCAAGAAGTTCGCCACCAGAGCCGGGGTCTCGGTGGTCCCCGGCCACGTCGGGGAGATCGACGACACGGCGCACGCCATCAAGATCAGCGAGGACATCGGCTATCCGGTGATGATCAAGGCCTCGGCCGGCGGCGGCGGCAAGGGCATCCGGGTCGCCTGGAACCAGAAGGACGTCGAGGAGGGCTTCCCGGCGGTGAAGGCCGAGGCCAAGTCGAGCTTCGGTGACGACCGCATCTTCATCGAGAAGTTCATCGAGAGCCCGCGCCACATCGAGATCCAGGTGCTCGGCGACAAGCACGGTAACGTCGTCCACCTGTTCGAGCGCGAGTGCTCCATCCAGCGCCGCAACCAGAAGGTCATCGAGGAGGCGCCGTCGCCTCTGCTGGACGAGGAGACCCGCGCCGCCATGGGCGCCCAGGCCGTGGCGCTCGCCAAGGCCGTCAACTACGACTCGGCCGGCACGGTCGAGTTCGTCGCCGGCCAGGACAAGAGTTTCTTCTTCCTGGAGATGAACACCCGCCTGCAGGTGGAGCACCCGGTCACCGAGCTGATCACCGGGGTCGACCTGGTGGAGCAGATGATCCGCTCGGCCTATGGCGAGAAGCTGACCTTCGCGCAGAAGGACCTGGCCATCAACGGCTGGTCCATCGAGAGCCGCATCTATGCGGAGGACCCCTATCGCGGCTTCCTGCCCTCCATCGGCCGCCTGGTGCGCTACTACCCGCCGGAAGAGGGCCAGGTCGGCGACGTCATCGTGCGCAACGACGCCGGCGTCCGCGAGGGCGACGAGATCTCGATGTTCTACGACCCGATGATCTCCAAGCTCTCGACCTGGGCGCCGACGCGGCTGGCGGCCATCGACGCCATGGGCCGGGCGCTGGAGGACTTCCACATCGAGGGGCTGGGCCAGAACATCCCCTTCCTGGCCGCCGTCATGGACCAGGAGCGGTTCCGAAGCGGGCAGCTCTCCACCAACTACATCAAGGACGAGTTCCCCGAAGGCTTCCTCGGGACCCCGCCCACCGACTGGCAGCGCGACCTGGTCTCGGCCGTGGCCTGCGCCATGCACCGCATCGTAACCGCCCGCTCCGCGCCCCAGCTGCTGCGGGACGAGTGGATCGTCATCGCCGGCCACGACAAGCGCCTGGTGCGCCTCTCCAACGGCGGGGCGGCCTATCAGGTGGAGTACGTGAACGAGAACCGGGCGCTCACCCTTACCGACGTCGACTGGCGGCCGGGCAAGCACGTGTTCCGCGGCGTGCTGGACGGCAGGGCCTTCACCGTGGCGGTCAAGCCCGCCGCCGAGGGCTTCGTGATCCGCCACCGGGCCACCACCCTCAATGTCCTGGTCCTGACCCCACGCTCCGCCGAGCTGCATGAGAAGCTACCGCCCAAGAAGGCGGCTGACACCTCCAAGATGATCCTCTCCCCCATGCCGGGTCTGGTGGTGACCCTGGACGTCATTCCCGGCCAGCTGGTGCGGGCCGGCGAGGCGGTTTGCGTCGTGGAGGCCATGAAGATGCAGAACATCATCCGCGCCGAACGGGACGGCACCGTGAAGACCGTCGGCGCCCAGGCTGGCGATTCGGTCGCCGCCGACGAGGTGCTGGTGGAGTTCGCCTGATGCAGACCGACTGGGCGGCCCTGTTCTTCACCGCAGGGGGCCGCCTGGGCCGGACGCCGTTCCTCATCGGGGCGGCGCTGCTGATCGCCTTGGCGGCGGTCTATGAGGCGGTGGCCGGCGTCACCCTGCACTGGCTGACCGGCTGGTTCGTCTATCCGGCCCTGATCTATGGCGGCGCCTGTGTGCTGTCCAAACGCCTGCACGATCGGGGCAAGTCCGGCTGGTGGGCCGCGCCGATTCTCTTCGCCCTGGTGGCCGTCTGGCAGCCGCCGATGAACCCCGCCGATGTCCTGCTGTCGCTGCTGCTGGTCTGGGCGGTGGTGGAGCTGGGGGTCATGGGGAGCGAGCAGGGGACCAACCGCTATGGCGCCAACCCGCTGAGGGCTGCGGTGGCCTGAAGATCTTTTCCTCCCCTGTCGCGAAGCGAACGGGGGAGGGGGACCGCGCGTAGCGTGGTGAAGGGGGCGAGCCCCATCCACGGTGTCCGGTCGCGCCCCCTCCACCGCCTATCGGCGGTCCCCCTCCCCCATAAATTGGGGAGGAAAGAAAGCGTCAGATCGGCGCCTCCACTCGCTCCACGGGCCCGAACACCTGGCCGAAGCTTTCCATCAGCGCGGCGTCGGCCTCATCCATGGTGACCGGCAGGCCCAGGTCCACCAGGCTGGTGACCCCGTGCTCGGTCTGGCCGCAGGGGACGATGCCGGAGAAGTGGTCGAGATCAGGCTCCACGTTCAGCGAGACGCCGTGGAACGACACCCAGCGGCGCAGCTTCACCCCGATGGCGGCGATCTTGTCCTCACGCGTGCGCGCGCCGGACACCCGGCGCTCGACCCAGACGCCCACCCGGCCATCGCGAATCTCTCCGGTCACGTTGAACCGCGCCAGGGCGCCGATAACCCAGGCCTCAAGGCCAGCGACGAATGCGCGCACGTCGCGTTGGCGGGCGCCCAAATCCAGCATCACATAGGCCACGCGCTGGCCTGGGCCGTGATAGGTGAACTGCCCGCCGCGGGCCGTCGCGAAGACCGGGAATCGGTCCGGCTCCAGCAGATCGGCCGTTTTCGCTGAAATTCCTGCCGTGTAGAGCGGCGGGTGCTCCAAAAGCCAGACCAGCTCCCCCGCCTTGCCCTCGGCGATGGCGGCGGCGCGGGCCTCCATGGCGGCGACGGCGGCCTCGTATCCGACATATCCGGTCGAAACGGCCCATCCCACAGGGGCGCCGTCGGCCCTTCCGAAATAGGGCGCGGGAGCGTCAGCATTTAACGACCGGTCAAGCATGTCAGCGCCAATGTGGGCTCGAGGATCGGGGGGCGCAAAGCCCCCTTTGATTTCTTAGCGTTTTTTGATGGGTGGGGTTTTGGGTCAGGTTAACGCCGTCAACGTCGAGATTTCGGTGGTGCTGGGTCGCTCCACCCTGCCCATGCAGCAGCTGCTGCGAATGGGCCGGGGTGCGGTGATCCCGCTGGACGCCGGTGTCAACGAAGAGGTGTGGATCCTGGCCAATAACCACCCCGTGGCCCGTGGAGAGATCCAGATCAACGAGGATCGCATCTCCATCGCAGTCACCCGCGCGGCCGATGTTTACGACTATATGGCCGGCGGCTAGCCACAACGCTTCACAAACGCGCGGGGGTTTGCTACCTGCCGCGCCTCACCACGAGCGGTCGTGGCGGAATTGGTAGACGCGCAGCGTTGAGGTCGCTGTGGGGCAACCCGTGGAAGTTCGAGTCTTCTCGACCGCACCAGTGAATCAGGGTCTTTCGCAGCTGCAGAGCTAGAACATCGTCATACGTTAGGAGGGGAGGTCCGCATGAGCCGCGACACCGAACATCCTAAGGACGACGTTCTGGACCTGCGGACCTCGCGAGAGAGCCTGACGTCCGCCGAGGTCGAGGACCTCGAGGATCTCGCCCTTGGCGAGGACTACGCCCTAAACCCTGACTTCGTGGCCATGGTCGTCGATGCGATCGACCGTGGCGACGCCGAACGCCTGCGCGAGTTGCTGGCGGCCCTCCACCCGGCCGACGTGGCCGACCTGATGGGCTTCCTATCCTCGGACTACCGCTCCGAAGTGGTGGCCCACCTCGATCCCGAGGCCCTGGCCGAAATTCTCTCCGAACTGGACACCGAGATCCGCGAGGACGTGCTGGAGCACGTCCCCTACGCGACCCTGGCCAAGGCCCTGGGCGAGATGGACTCCGACGACGCGGTGGATGTCGTCGACGACCTGGAGGACGACAAGCGCGCCCAGGTGCTGGCCGCGATGCCGGAGATGGAACGCTCGGCCATCGAGAGCAGCCTGGCCTATGAGGACGAGACCGCCGGCCGCCTGATGCAGCGCGAGGTGGTCTGGGCCCCTCAGTTCTGGACGGTCGGTCAGACCATCGAGCACTTCCTGAAGGAAGGCGATGAGCTCCCCGAGCTGTTCTTCGACGTCTATGTCGTCGATCCCTCCCACAGGCCTGTGGGCGCGGTTCCGGTAAGCCACCTGCTGCGCACGCGGCGCGACGCGCCCCTGGCCCAGGTCATGGAGGCCATCACGGAAATCCCCGTCCAGATGGACCAGGAGGAGGTGGCCTATATCTTCGACAAGTACCACCTGATCTCGGCGCCCGTCGTGGAGCCGGGCGGGCGGCTGGTGGGCCAGATCACGGTCGATGACATCGTCGGCGTCATCCAGGATGAGACCGAGGAGGACATCCTGGCCCTCGCCGGGGTGACTGACGCCGGCCGCGACGCTGGCGTGCTGGGCATCGTCCGCTCGCGCCTGCCGTGGCTGATCCTCAATCTGCTGACCGCCACCGTGGCCGTCAGCGTCATCGCCGCCTTCCAGGACGAGATCACCAAGCTGGTCACCCTGGCGATCATCATGCCCATCGTGGCCTCCCTGGGGGGCAACGCCGGCACCCAGACCCTGGCGGTCGCCGTCCGCGCCCTGGCCAACCGTGAACTGAACGCGTCGAACGCCATGCGCATCTTCCTGCGCGAGGTCAGCGTCGGCGTCCTGAACGGCGCGACCCTGGCCGCCATCATGTCCGTGGCGGTCTTCCTCTGGTTCCACGACCTGCGCCTGTCCATCACCGTGGCGTTGGCCCTGATCGTGAATGTGTCCATCGCCGCGGTGGTGGGAACCCTGGTGCCCCTGACCCTTGATCGCCTGGGACGCGATCCGGCGGTTTCGTCGTCGGTCTTCGTCACATTCGTGACCGACTTCATGGGTTTCCTGTCCTTCCTGGGCCTGGCGGCTGTGATCCTTCTGTAACCGGCCTCTATCTTGCCCGTTGAGACCCAAGCGCTTCGGCGTCTGTCTCAAAGTGGGTCAACTGGCCATGAAACCGCGTCATCACGTTTCCCGAACTGCGATCGACCTGATCAAGCGGTTTGAGGGTTACCGCCGGAAGTCCGCCCAGCTCGCCGATGGCCGCTGGACGATCGGCTATGGCCACACGCTCACGGCGCGAGACGGGGCGGAAGTCTCGGAACAGGACGCCGAGGCCCTGCTGCTCTACGACCTGATCGCGGTCGCCCACTCGGTCAACGAGTGGACCTACACCCCGCTGACCCAGAATCAGTTCGATTCGCTGTGCGCCTTCGCCTTCAACATCGGCGTCGACAACTTCCGCCGTTCCTCGGTCCTGCGCCGGGTCAATGAAGGCCAGCTTCTGCAGGCGGCCTGCGCCATGGAGCTGTGGCGCAAGGCCGACTTCGAGGGCGAACGCATCGTCATCGACGCCCTGGTCCGCCGCCGCTCGGCCGAGAAGACCCTGTTCCTCACCCCGACCCACGGCTGGGTCCCGGCCCCGTCGCCGATCCTGCGTCCCAATGTGGACATGGACGCCGCCGGCGTCGTGCCGCGCGAAACGCCCACGGCGCTCAAGGCCCCGATGGACGGTCCCCGCGCCATCGTCGAGCGCGAGACCGATTTCGTCGCTCCCCACGCGGCCCCGGTTCTGCCGGTGGAGGCGGTCGGCCCCGTCACCGTGGCGACGGCGCAACCCGCGCCGCTCCTGGTGCCGGTCGTGCCGGAAGAGGAATTGAGCCCCACCCAGACGGCGGCGGCCAGCGTCACCTCGCGCCTCTCGACGATCTTCCGCGACACCACCGCCGAGGAGCCGGCGTCCCAGGCGCCCTTCGAGCCCGCGCCCCGCGTTGAGCCGACCCCTGAGCCTGAGCCCGAGGCCCCTGCGCCCGCGCTGGTGGAGGCCACGCCACAACCGGTCTTTGTCCAGCCCACCGCGCCGCCGCCCGCCGCGCCCATCGCCATGGCCGGGGGCGATCGCGCCTTCGTCCTGACGCCGCCGGAAGAAACCTACGAGCCCGCGCCGATGGAGCGGCCCCGCCTGGAGCTGCCGGTCGCCGCTAACGAATCGCACCCGACCCTGTTCGACCGCCAGACCTCGGCGGCCAACGACCAGCTCAGCCTGCCGTCGCCGCCGCGCGAAGAGCGTCGTATCCTGATTGACGACACCCTGGACTACGACCCCGCCTTCGACCTGCTGGAGCCGGAGCAGCCCAAGCTGAGCCTGCCGCTGCTGGTGGGCCTGACCGTGGTGGGCCTGGCCTTCTTCGCCGGCGGTCTGTTCTGGGCGGCCAGCGTCAGCCCCGACAGCGACGGCGGCCTTCTGAACCCCATGACCGTGGGCTGGATGGCGGCGCTCGCCGGCATCGGCTTCTTCGGGGTTGCGGTCTACCTCATGCTCGACCGTCTGGGTCGGGGCGACCTCGACGAAGAGGACGACCTGGACGCCGAGTAAATCTGTTCCCGGGGGGGGATAGTGGGGAAGGGGCCTGGTGCGTATCGCCGGGCCCCTTTCTCGTTTTGGGCCTAGTCGTGCTAACACCGCTGCATGATCCCCAACCCTGGACCATCGCTGGATTTCGGACTTGGCGAGACCGCCGAGGCCATCCGCGACACCACCGCGCGCTTCGCGGCCGACCGCATCGCGCCCCTCGCGGCGCAGATCGACGCGACCAACACCTTCCCGCGCCAGCTTTGGCCCCAGATGGGCGAACTTGGCCTGCACGGCGTCACCGTCGAGGAAGAGTTCGGGGGCCTTGGTCTCGGCTACCTCGAACACGTGGTGGCCATGGAGGAGGTGAGCCGCGCCTCGGCGTCAGTCGGCCTCTCCTACGGCGCCCACTCCAATCTCTGCGTCAACCAGATCCGCCGCTGGGGCTCCGACGAGCAGAAGCGCCGCTACCTGCCGCGCCTGATCTCCGGCGAGCATGTGGGCTCGCTGGCCATGAGCGAGAGCGGGTCGGGCTCCGACGTCGTCTCCATGAGCCTGAAGGCCGAGCATCGCGGGGATCGCTACGTCCTGAACGGAACCAAGTTTTGGATCACCAACGCGCCGCACGCCGACGTCCTGGTGGTCTATGCCAAGACAACGCCGGGTGAGAGCAGCAAGGGCATCACCGCCTTCCTGATCGAGAAGGACTTCAAGGGTTTCTCGGTCGGCCAGAAGCTCGACAAGATGGGCATGCGCGGCTCCGACACCGGCGAGCTGGTGTTCGAGGACTGCGAGGTCCCGGAAGAGAACGTCATGGGCCCGGTGAACGGCGGCGTGGGCGTCCTGATGAGCGGCCTGGACTATGAGCGCACGGTGCTGTCGGGTGGGCCGCTGGGGATCATGCAAGCCTGCCTGGACGTGGTTCTGCCCTACGTCCGGGAGCGCAAGCAGTTCGGCAAGCCCATCGGCTCGTTCCAGCTCATGCAGGGCAAGGTGGCCGACATGTACGTCGCCCTGAACTCGGCGCGGGCCTATGTCTATGCGGTGGCGCGGGCCTGCGACGCGGGCCAGACCACGCGGTTTGACGCGGCGGGCGCGATCCTGATGGCCTCGGAGAACGCCGTGAAGGTCAGCCTGGAGGCGATCCAGGCCCTGGGCGGCGCGGGCTACACCCGCGACTATCCGGCAGAGCGCCTCCTGCGGGACGCCAAGCTCTACGACATCGGCGCCGGCACCAACGAAATCCGCCGCTATCTGATCGGACGCGAACTGATTGGGGCATGAGGCGGCGTATCAACGCTTTGTACACCTCCGATTCACCTTAGATGGACCGACCACGCCGGGGGGCGGAGGTGAAATTGATGCGTACCGCCCTTGTCCTGATGTCTCTGATCGCCCTGTCTGGGTGCGCCAGCCTGGAACCGCGGCTCAGCTGCGCAGCAGGGGAGGAGCCCATGCGCACCGCCCAGCTGTTCTTTGGCCAGAACATCGGCGACAAGCCCGGCGTCTCCGACGTTGAATTCCGCAAGTTCACCGACGAGATCCTGACCCCGCGCTTTCCGGAGGGCCTCACCGTCCTGGACGGGGGCGGACAATGGACCGGCCCGGAGAACAAGCTGATCCGCGAGGCGGCCAAGGTGGTCGTCCTGGTTCTGCCCGCCGCCAATGGCGAGAACCGCCGCAAACTGGGGGAGGTTCGGCAAGCCTATGTTGAGCGGTTCCACCAGGACAGCGTGATGATGGTCACCCAGCGCGCCTGCGTGTCCTTCTAGGTCCGGAACAAGACTCGCGACCTGCGGGTTCTCTTTCCCGAACTGAAGGAGAAGAACCCATGCGTAAGATTCTCATGCTCGCCCCGGCCGCCGTCATCGCCATGACCCTGTCGGCCTGCGGCACCACCACTACGGAACGAGCGGCCACCGGCGCCCTGGGCGGCGCGGCCGTCGGCGCCGTCGTCAGCGGCGACGCCAAGGGCGCGCTCGCCGGCGCGGCCATCGGCGGCATCGCCGGGGCGGCCACCACCCCGCGCAACTAGCCCGACCCGTCCAGCCCGGCGGCCATGGCTCGAAGAGCCCGGGCCGTCGCGGCGTCGGCCGGGAAGAAGGTCTCCAAGGTCAGTTCCGACAGGGTCACGTCCACCGGGGTGCCAAACACCGTGGTCGCCGACAGGAACGACAGAACCCCCCTATCCTCCGTGTTCAGCTGGAACGGGATCGCCACGCCGGCGAATTCGTCCGACGGCTTGCGCGGCGCCCGGCCGCCCGGGATCGGATAGGCCCTGACCTCGGTCAGCAGCGCCGCCAGCCCCGCGTCGGCGGTCAGTTCCACCTCACGCCGAAGCCGCTCCAGGATATGGGCCCGCCACTCGTGCAGATTGGCCGTGCGTCGCGCCAGGCCGCGCGGATGCAGGCTCAGCCTGATGACATTCAGCGGCGGCGTCAGAAGGTCAGCGTCGATCCCCTGAAGCAGCGGCCCAACCATGCGGTTGGCGCTGACCAGGTTCCACTGACGGTCCACGGCCAGGGCTGGAAACGGCTCATGCGCAGTGAGGATCAGCTCCACGGCGCGGCGCGCTGCGGCCAGTTCGGGATCGTCCAGGGACCGCTGCGGGAAGACCGGCGCGAACCCCGCGGCCACCAGGATCACATTGCGCTCCCGCAGCGGTATCTCCAGCTGATCGGCCAGGCGCAGCAGCATGTCGCGGCTGGGCTGGGCGCGGCCGGTCTCCACGAAGCTGAGATGGCGGGTCGAGATCTCCGCCTCCAAGGCAAGGTCGAGCTGGCTCATCCGGCGGCGTTGGCGCCAGTCGCGAAGGTGGTCGCCCACGGCCGAAGCTGTTCTGGTCATGACCCCACGATAGCGCTCAGTTCGCTCAGGCTCCATGACCTGGCAGGTAATCGGGGAACCTCTGCGCGGACATGCGAAAGGCCGCCGGGGGCGCCCGGCGGCCTTTCCACTGTCAGACCCGGCGCGGCTCACGCAGGCCTCTCCAGGCACGCCCAGGTCTGCAGCGTCCGCTCCAAGGGAAGCCTCAGCGGGGGCGCGAGACGGAACCCTGAGCAGATGCGTTGACGCCGACCGAGGCGTCCGCCCCGTCGCGGGAGGCGTTGGCGTTGGCGGAGGCGTCGGCGTCAGCCGAGGCGCTGGTGGACCGGGCCGCTTGGGCCGCGGCGCGCTTGGCGGCGCGGGCCTGAGCGCGCGCTTCTCGAGCGGTCTGGGCGGCGGTGTCGCGGGCATAGTCGGCCGAAGCGCTGGCCGTATCGCGGACGTATCCTGAAGCGCCGCGAACCATTGAACCGGCCCCGCTGGCGTCCACGGAGCCGCCGAGCGAACCCGAGCCGGTCACGCCGCCGCCGATCCCGCCGACCATGCCTCCCAGACCGCCGCCGCCGCCAAGGGCGCCGCCGACCAGCTGAGCGTGGGCGCCCGTGCCAAGGGCGAGAAGAGCACTTGCGGCCGCGGCCGCGATCATCGTGGTTCTACGCATGTCGTTCTCCCAATGTCTTCGAGCCGCAGTTGCGTCTCATGAGAGGTCCAACGCTGCGACCCGTACTTTTCATCCCAGGTCTTTTGATTTTTCCGATCACTCGCCCGCGAGCAGGGCCCGGCCGGCGCCGACGGCGGTGGGAGAGGTCCGCAGGTCGAACGCCACGAGGCCCTTGCCGTAGGTCGGATCGGGGCCGCGGGCCCCAAGGTCGGTCGCCTGCCGGGCCAGGCCGGCCATCGCGCGCGCCGCGGCCGCCCTGTCAGGGCTGGCGAGCTCCAGGGCCAGGCGGCCGGCCACGAGGGGCGCGGCGAAGGAGGTGCCGCGCAGGGCCACATAGCCTCCCTGGCTCGAAGCGGCGGCCATGTCGGCGCCGGGGGCCGCGAAGTCCACGTGACCCCCGCGCCCGGCTTCGGGCAGCACCCTGCGCCGCGCGTCCACTCCGGTGACCGACACCACGCCGGGATAGGCCGCGGGATAGAGCGGCGGGGCGGCGGGCCCGTCATTGCCGACGGCGGCCACCACCAGGTGCCCGCGCGCCACCAGGGCGGCTACGGCCGCCTGCAGGGTGCGGTTGGGCGGCCCCACCAGGCTGACATTGATCACGGCGACCTTGCTCCGGGCCATCCAGGCCAGGGCCTGGGCGATGATCGCCGCCGAGCCTCCAGTGGGCGATCCGCCGTAGACGTCGGCCACCAGCAGCCGCGCGCCGGGCGCGGCGCCCCTGAACGCCCGTCCACGGCCAACCATCAGGGAGGCCACCGCGGTGCCGTGGGCGCTGACCTTCAGGCCGCCGGGCGCAAAGCCCCGCTGCTCCACGGGGCCCAGGCTGGGGTGCGCCGCCACCCCGCCATCCACCAGGCCGATCCGGACGCCGGCCCCGCCGCCGCGCG
>NZ_JAOTJD010000039.1:0-49655 GCF_042714595.1 Phenylobacterium ferrooxidans
CCGGGATGACGACACCTGGACAGGTCGGCACGACCCCTCATCCGACCCTGCTCCGCAGGGCCACCTTCTCCCGCAAGGGGAGAAGGAACCCGAGTCGTCTGGCTCAAGGTTCCACCGTCACCGCCGGCGCGTCGACGGGCGCGCCGCCGGCCAGGCCGGGCTCGGGCGCCGCCACCGCCGGCGCCGACCCGCGGGTGCGCTCGATGGCGCGCCATTTGGCGACATTGGCGTTGTGCTCGGCCAGCGTCGAGGCGAAGACGTGCCCCCCCGTGCCGTCGGCCACGAAATAGAGCTCCGTGGTCTTGGGCGGGTCCAGCACCGCGGCGATGGCCGCCCGGCCCGGATTGGCGATCGGCGTCGGCGGCAGGCCGTTGATGGCGTAGGTGTTGTAGGGCGTCTCCGCCGCCAGTTCCGAGGCGCGGATGCCGCGCCCCAGCGGCCGGCCCTGGGTGATGCCGTAGATGATGGTCGGGTCGCTCTGCAGCCGCATGCCCTGGCGCAGGCGGTTGATGAACACCGCCGCCACCCGGGGCCGCTCACTGGCCTGGCCCGTCTCCTTCTCCACGATGGAGGCCAGCGTGATGGCCTCCTCCGGGGTGCTGAAGGGCAGGCCCGGCTGGCGCTTGGACCACAGGCTGGCCACGAGCTGGTCGCGGGCGTCCATCATCCGGCGCAGCACGGCCGAGCGGTCCTCGCCGCGCTCGTACTGATAGGTCTCGGGCAGGATCGAGCCCTCGGGCGGGGCGGCGGCCACCCCGGTCAGATCGCTCTTAGCGGCCAGGGCCTCCACCACCATCTCGCTGGTGCGGCCCTCGGGAATGGTGATCTGGTGGCGGACGATCTTGCCGTCGCGGATGTCGGCCAGGATGCTGGCCATCGAGGCGCGGCTGGCGATCTCGTACTCGCCGGCCTTCAGCCTGCGCGCCGCGCCCGTCACCTGGGCGGCGGCCACGAAGATCGGGGCCGAGCGGATCACCCCCTCGTGCGACAGGGTCGAGGCGATCTCGGGCAGGCTCGAGCCGTGCCGCAGCATGACCGTGGTCATGTCGCCACTCTTGGCGGTGGGGCCGGGGCCCTGGAACGACCAGGCCACCCACACCGCCACCAGCATGCCGGCCACCGCCAGCGTCGCGGCGGCGCTCAGCAGCATGATCATTAGCCTGCGCATGGGGGAGAGGCCGCCGGCCTTCTTGGGCGCTCGGGGCCTCTTGCTCACGTGACCTTCTTGAACACAACCGACGCGTTGGTCCCGCCGAAGCCGAAGCTGTTGGACAGGGCGTACTCGATCGCCATCGGTTTCGCCTTGTGCGGGATCAGGTCGATGACCGTCTCAACCGAGGGATTGTCCAGGTTCAGGGTCGGCGGCACGATCTGGTCGCGGATGGCCAGGCAGGCGAAGGCCGCCTCGATGGCGCCCGCCGCGCCCAGCAGGTGGCCGGTGGCCGACTTGGTGGAGGACATGGAGATGTCCTTGGCGTGGTCGCCCATCAGCCGGGTGACCGCGCCCAGTTCGATCTCGTCGCCCATGGGGGTCGAGGTGCCGTGGGCGTTGACGTAGTCGATCTCGGACGGCGGAATGCCGGCGTCCTTCAGGGCCATCTGCATGGCGCGGAAGCCGCCGTCGCCGTCCTCGGCCGGCGAGGTGATGTGATAGGCGTCGCCGGCCAGGCCGTAGCCCACGACCTCGGCGTAGATCTTCGCGCCGCGCGCCTTGGCGTGCTCGTACTCCTCGAGGACGACAATGCCGGCGCCCTCCCCCATCACGAAGCCGTCGCGGTCCTTGTCATAGGGACGGCTGGCCTTGGTGGGGGTGTCGTTGAAGTTGGTCGACATGGCGCGGGCGGCGATGAAGCCGGCCATGCCCACCGGACAGATGGCCGCCTCGGCCCCGCCGGCGATCATGATGTCGGCGTCGCCGTACTTGATCAGCCGGGCGCCGTCGCCGATGGCGTGGGCGCCGGTGGCGCAGGCCGTCACCACCGAGTGGTTGGGGCCCTTGAAGCCGTAGCGGATGGAGACCTGGCCCGAGGCCAGGTTGATCAGGGCCGAGGGGATGAAGAACGGGCCGATGCGGCGCGGGCCCTTCTCGTGCAGCTCGATGGCGTTCTTCTCGATGGTGGCCAGGCCGCCGATGCCCGAGCCGATGATGACCCCGGTGCGCTGCTTGTCTTCCTCGGTCTCCGGAACCCAGCCCGAATCCTTCACCGCCTCGTCGGCCGCGGCCATGGCGTAGAGGATGAAGTCGTCCACCCGGCGCTGGTCGCGGGCACTCATGGTCTGGTCGGGGTCGAAGGAGCCCGGAACGTCGGGGCCGCCACCGCCGCGTCCGTCAACGCGCGGCACCTCAAAGGCCACCTGACAGCCATAGTCGGCCGGATCAAAGGTGGTGATCCGGCCTGCGCCGGACTTGCCCTCAAGGAGCGCCTTCCAGGTGTGCTCGGTTCCCTGCCCCAAGGGGGTCAGCAGACCGATGCCGGTGACCACGACTCGACGCATAGCGGGGCTCCAAAACGCAGACCGCCGCGGCTCATGTGAGCGTCGCGGCGGTCAAATCTTGAACGAACTCTGGGCCTTAGGCGCCCAGACGCTCTCCGATGAACTTCACCGCGTCGCCGACGGTCTGGATGTGCTCCGCCGCGTCGTCGGGGATCTCGATATCGAATTCTTCTTCGAAGGCCATCACCAGTTCGACGTTGTCGAGGCTGTCGGCGCCCAGATCGTCGATGAAGCTCGCCTTCTCGGTGACCTTCTCCGGATCGGCGTCGAGGTGTTCGATGACGATCTTACGCACGCGCTCGAGGATGTCGGACATCAGGTTTAGTTCCTCAATTAGTCACTTGATCCATCCGTGACCGCCGACATGTTGTCAACCGGTACGGAGCTTCGATTTCGGCCTTGGCCCAACCGCTTCGGGCGTGGCCGTAGCATGTTCGGTTGGCGGAGGCCAACAGGTTAGATCATCGCCATGCCGCCGTTCACATGCAGGGTCTGCCCCGTCATGTAGGCGGCCTCATCGCTGGCCAGATAAACGCACGCCGCGGCCACGTCGCTCCCCAAACCCAGGCGACCGGCGGGAATTGTCGCCAGGATCTGGCCCTTCTGGGCCTCGTTCAGGGCGTCGGTCATGGGGCTCTCGATGAAGCCCGGCGCGACGCAATTGACCGTGATCCCGCGGGTGGCGACCTCCTGGGCCAGGGCCTTGGAAAACCCGATCATGCCCGCCTTGGAGGCCGCGTAATTGGCCTGGCCGGGATTGCCCATCACCCCCACCACCGAGGTGATGCCGATGATCCGGCCCGCCCGGCGCTTCATCATCCCGCGCATGGCCGCCCGACTGAGTCGGAAGTAGCTCTCCAGGTTCACCTTCAGGACGGACTCCCAGTCCTCGTCCTTCATGCGCATCAGCAGCCCGTCCTTGGTGATGCCGGCGTTGGCCACCAGGATGTCGAGCGGCGCGCCGGCGGCCTCCTCGGCCTTGGCGATCAGGCCGTCCACTGATTCGGCGTCGGCCAGGTTGGCCGGGGCGATGGAGGTGCGCTCGCCCAGCGCCTTCGCCAGCTCGGCCAAGACCGGCTCGCGGGTCCCCGACAGCACCACGTGCGCGCCCTGGGCGTGCAGCGCCCGGGCGATATGGGCGCCGATGCCGCCGGTCGCACCGGTGACGAGGGCGGTCTTTCCAGTCAGGTCGAACATCAGAGGCTGCTCGCGAAGGCTTCAAGGTCGGCAGGCGTATTCAGCGGCGTGGCCTCGGCGTCCGGCGCGATGCGCTTGGCCATGCCCGACAGGACCTTGCCCGAGCCGGCCTCGGCGAAGCGGGTCACCCCGCCCTCCTCCACCAGCCAGATCATGCTCTCGCGCCAACGGACGCGGCCGGTGACCTGTTCCACCAGCAGGCGGCGGATCTCTTCCGGGTCCAGCGTCGGACGGGCGGTGATGTTGGCCACCAGCGGCGCGCGGGGCGCGAGGATCGTGGCGGCGCCCAGGGCCTTGGCCATCTCGTCGGCCGCGGGCTGCATCAGCGGGCAGTGGAAGGGCGCCGAGACGTTCAGCGGGATGGCGCGGGCCCCCAGCTCCTTGGCCTTCTCGATGGCGGCGTCGACGGCGGCCTTGGCCCCGGAGATCACCACATTGCCGTTGTTGTTGTCGTTGGCGACAACGCAGACGCCGAAGGCCGAGCCCGCCTTGGCGGCCTCCTCGGCCAGGGCCACGTCGCTCTTGGGACCGATCAGGGACGCCATGGCCCCCTCGCCCACCGGCACGGCCCGCTGCATGGCCTGGCCGCGCAGCTTCAGCAGGCGCGCGGTGTCGGCCAGGCTGATGGCGCCGGCGGCGGCCAGCGCCGAGTACTCACCCAGCGAGTGGCCGGCCACGAAGGCGGCCTTGTCGACCCCGATCTTGAATTCCTTCTCCAGGGTCCGGCTGACCGCCAGGCTGACGGCCATCAGGGCCGGCTGGGCGTTCTCGGTAAGGGTGAGCTGATCCTCCGGCCCCTCCTTCATCAGCTTGAACAGCTTCTGGCCAAGGGCGTCGTCGACTTCCTGGAACACTTCGCGCGCGCTGGCGAAGGCTTCGGCAAGGTCGGCGCCCATGCCCACGGCCTGGCTGCCCTGGCCGGGAAAGAGAAAGGCGAGGCTCATCTGGGGCTCCCTTCGGCGCGCGTTGGCGCCACTTCGATTCAAGGGCGGAGGGTTAGGGGATTGCGCCCCGCCGGGCAAGGCGGCCCGCATTCCGCAACGACAGGCTGGAAATCGCCACGCTCCCCCCGCAAGCTGGTCAAAACCCTGGGAGGGAAAGCCATGCGCGCCGTCATCCGCCGCAACAAGCAGCTGGTCTGCGATGAGATCGAGGAGCTGACCCCCGGCGCTGGCCAGGTCCTCGTCAAGACCCTCGCCTGCGGGATCTGCGGCTCGGATCTGCACGCCCTGCACCACATGGAACACATGATCGAGACCACCCGCCGCGCCAGCGGCGGGGATGGCGGCGCCATGGGCGGCGGCTTCGACCCCACCGCCGACACGGTCTTCGGCCACGAGTTCTGCGCCGAGATCCTGGAACACGGGCCTGGGACCACGGGCCTGTTGAAGCCCGGAACCCGCGTGGTCAGCGTACCGGCCACCATCACCGGGACCGGCGTCGAACTTCTGGGGTATTCGAACAACCTGCCCGGCGGCTTCGCCGAGCGGATGATCCTGTCGGAGATGATGCTGCTGGAGGTCAAGAACGGCCTGCCCACCGACCAGGCGGCGCTCACCGAGCCCTTCGCGGTCGGCGCCCATGCCGTGGCCAAGGCGCGGCTCGACAAGGACAGCGTAAGCCTGGTGATCGGCTGCGGGCCGGTGGGCCTGGCGGTGATCGCGGGCTTGAAGGCCAAGGGCCACGGCCCGGTCATCGCCGCCGACTACTCCCCGCGTCGTCGCGCCGCCGCCGAGATGCTGGGCGCCGACGTGGTGATCGATCCGGCCAGTGAGAGCCCGCACGCCCGCTGGGAGGCCTTTGGCGTGCCGACGGCCCGCGCCGCCCAGAACATGGCCAGGATGATGGGCAAGACCTTCGGCCAGCCGGTGGTCTTTGAATGCGTGGGCTCGCCCGGCATTCTGCAGCACCTGATCGAGGCCAGCCCCGCCGGCAGCCAGATCGTGGTGGCCGGCGTCTGCATGGAGACCGACAAGATCGAACCGGCCATCGCCATCACCAAGGAGATCGAACTCACCTTCGTGTTCGGCTATTCGCCCGAGGAGTTCGCCCACACCCTGCACCAGATCTCCGAGGGCGTGATCGATGTCAGCCGCGTGGTCACCGGCAAGGTGGGCCTGTCCGAAGTGGCGCAGGCCTTTGTCACCCTCGGCGACCCCGAGGCCCATGTGAAGATCCTGGTGGAGCCCGGTCGTTGAGAACCTCCTTTATAAGCTTTCCCACCTCCGCCGGCCTCAACGTCGCTGGCCTGTTGCGCACGCCACGTGACGCCGGCGACCCGGTCGGCGCGGTCCTGATCTGCCACGGCTCCGACGGGGTCGATGGGCGCGGCGAGTACTATGCGGGCGCGCTCAACGCCGCCGGCTTCGCCACCCTGGAGATCGACATGTGGGCGGCGCGCAGCACGTCCCGCGGCGCCGCGGGCCGCCCGCGCTCGCCCATGGAGACCTTGCCCGACGCTTTCGGGGCGCTGAAGTTCCTGGGCGAGCAGCCGGAGATAGATCCTGCCCGCGTGGGCATCCTCGGCTTTTCCTGGGGCGGGGTGGTCAGCCTGCTCAGCGCCACCAAGGGCCGGGCCGATCCCCTGCGCGGAGACCTGGCGGGCTTCGCGGCCCACGTCGCCCACTACCCAGTCTGCTACGCCTATGCCGCCGATCCGCGCATGGCCCTGACCGACCTGACTGGCGCGCCGATCCTGATCCAGACCGGCGACATCGACACCTACGATCATCCCGACGCCGGGGAGAAGCTGGCGGCGGCGCTGGCCGCCCAGGGCACGGCGCCGGTCCGCAACATCACCTATGCTGGGGCGGGCCACGGCTTTGACCGCGATCTGCCGGCCCAGACCATCAACGACCCCTTCGCCCACAACGGCGCGGGAGGACCGGTGCTGATGGAATTCAACAAGCCGGCCGCCGAGGCGGCGCGCGCCGAGGTGGTCGCGTTCTTCACCGCGGCGTTCTAGGCAACACAGCGCCGCCTGACGCGTTCACGGACTCGAACTTCGTGGAGGGTATCATGGCGGCGCGTCCAACCTGGCAGGGGCACCTTCGGCTCTCGCTCGTTTCCTGTCCGGTGGCCCTCTACACGGCCACCAGCCGGACCGGCGACGTGTCCTTCAACATGCTCCACAAGACCACCCACAACCGCATCCGGATGATCCCCACCGATCCGGAGACCGGGCCGGTCGAGCGCTCCGATATCGTCAAGGGCTACGAGATCGAGAAGGACCACTACGTCGTGGTCACGCCCGAGGAAATCGACAGTGTCCGGCTGGAGAGCACCAAGACCATCGACATCGACAAGTTCGTCGACGCCGAGGAGATCGACCGCCTCTATTGGAACGACCCCTACTTCCTGGTCCCGGACGGCAAGGTGGCCGTCGAGGCCTTCACCGTCATCCGCGAGGCCATGCAGAAGGCCGGCAAGATCGCCCTAGGCCGCCTGGTCATGCACCAGCGCGAACGCATGTTGGCCATGGAGCCGCGCGGCAAGGGCCTGGTGGCCTACACCCTGCGCACCTTCGACGAGGTCAAGAAGCCCGAGAGCTTCTTCGACGACATCCCGGAGGTGAAGGCCGACAAGAACATGATCGAGATCGCCGCCAAGATCATTGAGCAGCAGGAGGGCGATTTCGACGCTTCGGAGTTCAAGGACCGCTACGAGGAAGCCCTGCGCGCCTTGATCAAGGAAAAGGAAAAGGGCGCGGGCCGCAAGGTCACCGTCGACGAGCCCAAGGGCGCGGAAGTCATCGACCTCATGGAGGCCCTGCGCCGCAGCCTGGCCGGAGACAAGAAGGGCGCGGGGAAGGCGACCAAAGCCCCCGCCAGGAAGGCCGCCGCCAAGTCCGCGCCGGCGAAGAAGCGGGCCTGACCCCCCTTCCCCTAAACCTTCCCCAGCCGCTTGATCGCAGGCGCCAGGGGCCGCTCGCTATCGCAATATTCCTCCCACGCCGTCAGCTTCTTCAGAAGGCCCGGCACGGTGCGGATCGTGTACTTCGCCGGATCGAGGCCCTTCTTCACCTGGCTCCAGGTCACCGGCAGGGACACCGGCGCGCCCGGACGGCCGCGGGGTGAGAATGGGGCCACCGCCGTCGACATGCGGTCATTGCGCAGATAGTCGAGGAAGATGCGGCCGCCCCGGTCCTTCTTGGCCATGGTGATCAGGAACTTGTCCGGCGCGTCCAGGGCCATGGCCTTGCAGACATCCCGGGCGAAGGCCTTCGCCGTCGGCCAATCCACCTTGCCGGCCTTCAACGGCGTCACCACGTGCAGACCCTTGCCGCCGGTGGTCTTGCAGAAGCTGACCAGCCCCAGGACCTCCAGCCGGTCGCGCACCTCGCGCGCGGCCTCGATCACGGAATCGAAGTCCACGTCGGGCGCGGGATCGAGGTCGAACACCAACCGCCCCGGAACCTCCGGCTTGAAGGGCTCGCAGTTCCACGGATGCAACTCCACCGCCCCGATCTGGGCGGCGGCAACCAGGGCCTCGGGACGATCGATCTGCAGATAGGGCTTGTGATCCCCCGACACCTCGACCTCGGTGAACAGGGCTGATGACCCCCGCGAGGCGTGCCGCTGGAAGAACGTCTCACCGCCGGCGATGCCGTCCGGCATGCGGATGATGGAACAGGGCCGGCCCTTGATATGCGGCAGGATCACGTCGGCGACCGTCTCATAGTACCGGGCCAGGTCCAGCTTGGTGACCGGCTTGCCGTCGTGAGCGTCCGGCCAAAGCGGCTTCTCGGCGCTGGAGATCGTCACGCCCATCACAACCGATGAGCCCCTCGGCGACACGGTCTTCGAAACGACGGCCTTAGGCGCCGGCTCGGCCAGGTCGGCGCTTTCGGCCGGCGCCGGGATCTCGGCCTCCACCTCCTGGGCCGGCTTGTCAGCGCGCAGGCCCTTGAAGGCGGCCTGCCGGATCGAGCCGTCGCCCGTGAAGCCGGCATATTCAATCTCGGCCACCAGTTCGGGCTTCACCCAGTGAACGCCGGCGGCTTTCTTGGGCGCGCCCTTGCCGCTGAAGGGGCTCTTGTCTGTCTCCAGGGCCTTGAGCTTGGGCATCAGGCTGTCGACCTTGCCCCGGCCAAAGCCGGTGCCGATCCGGCCGACATGGGCCAGGTGGCCCTCGCGGTAGACCCCGGCGATCAGCGAGCGGAAGGCGTCGCCCGTCGTCGTCCAGCCGCCGATAACCACCTCATGGCCCTGGCGGCATTTCGACTTGGCCCAGGTGTCGCTGCGGCCCGAGCGATAGGGCGCGTCGATCCGCTTGGAGATGATGCCTTCCAGGTCCATGCGGCAGGCCGACTGCAGCACCGCGTCGCCCGCGGTGAGGAAGTGGTCGACATAGCGCACATTGGCCGGCGGCATGGCCAGCAAGGCCTTCAGCCGTGCCTTGCGCTCCGAAAGCGGCAGGGCCCGCAGGTCTTCGCCGTCCACGAACAGCAGGTCGAAGACGAAGAAGATCAGGTCATCGGTCTTCCCCGCCGAGATCGCCGCCTGCAGGGCCGCGAAGTCCGGCGCGCCGGTATGATCCAGGGCCACCACCTCACCGTCGATGATGCTGTCGGGCAGGCCGGCGCCGGCCTTCACGATCGCCTTGAACTTGGCCGACCAGTCCAAGCCCTTGCGGGTCTTCAGGGCCGCCTCGCCGCCCTGGGTGCGCAGCTGCATCCGGTAGCCGTCGAACTTGATCTCGTGGGCCCAGCCCGGCCCCTGCGGCGGCTTTTCCAGCGACTTGCAGAGCTGCGGCTCCACGAAGTCCGGCAGGGTCGCAACGGTCTTGGCCTTGGGGGCCTTGGCCGGCCTGGCGGCGGTCTTGGTCATCTTCGGCGAGGCTGCGGCTGTCGAGTTGGCGTTCTGATGACTCTGCCAGACTGCGTCGGCGGCGGTCTTGGAGGCGGTCATGAAGGGCGGCGCGGGCTTGCCCTCCCCCGCCGCGATCTGGGCCATGGTGCGGTCCGAGGCGATGGAGCGGTCCTCGGCGGCCAGGGCCCCGCCCTCACCCTCCACGGCGCCCTCGTCGCGATGCTTGATCAGCAGCCAGTTGTGACGCTTGGACTTGGCGTCGTCCCGCAGGCGCACCAGCACCCACGAGCCGTGCAGGCGTCCGCCCTCCATGACGAACTTCAGCTCGCCCTTCTTCAGGGCCTTGTCGACATCCTCCATGCCCGGTTCCGGCGCCCAATAGCCCCGGTCCCACAGCTGCACCGTGCCGCCGCCGTACTGGCCCTTGGGAATCGTCCCCTCGAAGTCGCCATAGTCGAGCGGATGGTCCTCCACCTCCACCGCCAGGCGCTTGTCGGCCGGGTCGAGCGACGGGCCACGGGTCACGGCCCAGGACCTGAACACCCCCTCGTGTTCCAGCCGCAGGTCGAAGTGGAGGCGGGTCGCCGCGTGCTTCTGGATGACGAACCGCAGGCGCTCGGACGTCACCACCTTGGCGTCACGCCCGGAGGGCTCCGCCGTCTGTCCAAAGTCCCGCATCTCCTGGTAGCGCGCGAGTTTCGACGTGGCCATGGCCGCCTCCGTTTCCGGTTAGAACTGGCGAAACGATTGACGCGGATACTCGATCCAGGGCCGCACGAAGTTCAAGGGTGGATAACAAGGTCTTACAGCTAAGCCTTTGAACCTGCGGGATAACGTCGCAATCCACAGTCGCCTGTTGCGGCGATTCCGCGCGCGCCTTACGAAAGTTGGACGCTGAGGGGCGTGTAGTGTGGTGACCTTTCAATGGCTTTGACCATCTCCGGTGATCCGTCCGCCCTCGGAATCGGGATGGACGCCGACACCTCACCCCAGGCCTTCCAGTCCGCCGACGCCCGTGGCGGAACCTCTGGCGGCAAGGAGAGCTTCACGGTCGCTGAGGCGGCCAACCGCCTGGTGGGCGGCGAACCGGGTTGGTCCCATGCGCTGGGTGTGGGCTTCACGATCACCTACGGCTTCCGCGCCGATGCGCCCAACGCCATGCCCGACGACGCCACGGGCTTCAGCCGGTTCAACGCCACCCAGATCACCACCGCCGAACAGATCCTGAAGGGCTGGTCCGACGTCGCCAACATCACCTTCGTTCGGGTGGGCGCGGGCGCCAGCGGCGAGGCCGCCTACAGCAATTCCGCCAGCATCCTGTTCGCCAATTATTCCGGCGGCGTCGAAGGCGCCTCGGGCTTCAGCTATTATCCGGGCCGGATCGACTTCTCCTCATCGTCCGGGGACGTCTGGATCTACAGCGGGTCCAACTACAATGTGAACCCCACCATCGGGAACTACGGGGGTTCGGTCCTGGTCCACGAACTGGGGCACGCCATCGGCCTGGCCCATCCCAGCGACTACGACGCCAGCGACGAGGCCTCCCCCACCTACAGCTCCAGCGCCGACTATGCCGAGGACAGCCGGCAGTACACGGTGATGAGCTACTTCAGCGAGACCAACACCGGCGGCGCCTTCGCAGGGACCTATTCCGCGGCGCCGATGCTCGACGACATCGCCGCCGCCCAGTTGGAATACGGCGCCAACACCGCCACCCGCACCGGCGACACCACCTACGGCTTCAACTCCAACGCCGCGCGGCCCTGGTTTGAGGCCACGTCGAGCGGAAGCCGGCTGGTCTTCGCCGTCTGGGACGCCGGCGGCAAGGACACCTTCGACTTTTCCGGCTTCGGCCAGAACCAGATCATCGACCTGCGCGCAGGCTACTTCTCGAACGTCGGCGGCCTGACCGGCAATGTGGCCGTGGCCGTGGGCGCGGTGATCGAGAACGCCATCGGCGGCTCCGGCTCCGACCAGATCAACGGCAACAGTTCCGCCAACAACGTCGCCGCGGGCCTGGGCAATGACACCGTCGACGGCGGCGCGGAGGACGACTATCTGCGCGGCGATTCCGGCGACGACAGCCTGATCGGCGGCGCGGGCTTCGACGACATCAACGGCAACCAGGGCGACGACACCGTCCGCGGCGGCGACGGTCCTGACTGGGTCGTCGGCGGCCAGGCCCACGATCACCTGTTCGGCGACGCCGGGGACGACGTGGTCTATGGCAACCTCGGAAATGACACCCAGGACGGCGGCGATGGCCGCGACTGGGTCCGCGGCGGCCAGGGCTCAGACAGCATCGCCGGGGGCGCCGGCGATGACTGGATGTCCGGCGATCTCGGCGACGACACTGTCAGCGGCGGAACCGGCGCGGACATCTTCCACACCTGGGGCGCGGCCGGCCTTGACCAGGTGACGGACTTCAGCCGCGCCGAGGGCGACCGCGTCCAGGTCGATGTGGGCACGGTCTACACAGTGGCCCAGCTGGGCGCCGACACGGTGATCTCCATGACCGGCGGCGCGCAGATGGTGCTGCAGAACGTCCAGGCCGCCAGCCTCACCGGCGGCTGGATCTTCGCCGGCTAGCGGACCGCTAGGCGGCTCGGCGCGCCGGCCTGCCGGTGGGCGCGTCGCTGACACGGAACTTGGCGGCGGACTGCGCCAGGGTCTGGGCCTCGTTGGCCAGGCCGTGACTGGCGGCGGTGGACTGCTCCACCATGGCCGCGTTCTGCTGGGTCACCCGGTCCATCTCGTTCACTGCGGTGTTGACCTGGGCCAGGCCGATGGACTGCTCCTGGGCGCTGGCGGCGATCTCGCCCACCAGGGTGTCGATCTCCGAAACACGGCCGACGATCCTCTGCAGGGCCTCGCCGGTCTGACCGACCAGATGCACGCCTGAGCCCACCTGCTGGCTCGAGGCGCTGATCAGGGCCTTGATCTCGCGGGCGGCCTCGGCCGAACGCTGGGCCAGGGCCCGAACCTCCGACGCCACCACCGCGAAGCCGCGGCCGGCCTCACCCGCCCGCGCGGCCTCGACCCCGGCGTTCAGGGCCAGCAGGTTGGTCTGGAAGGCGATCTCGTCGATGACGCCGATGATCTGGCTGATCTCCTGGGCGGACTTCTCGATCTCGCTCATGGCCGAGACAGCCTGCTGCACGACGTGACCGCTGGTCTGGGCGTCGCCGCGGGCGGCCAGCACCACGTCTGCCGCCGCCTTGGCGCCCGTGGCGGTCTTGCGCACCGTGGCGGTGATCTCGTCCAGCGCCGCCGCGGTCTCCTCCAGGCCGGCGGCCTGCTGCTCGGTGCGGCGCGACAGGTCGTCGGCGGCCGAGGCGATCTCCGAGGCCCCGCTGCGGATGGTGCGGGCTGACTGAACGATGCCGGCCAGGGTCTGCTCCAGCCGCTCAGCCGCGCCGTCGAAGTCGGTGCGCAGGGTCTCGTACTTGGGCGGGAAGGCCTGTTGCAGGCGGGCGGTCAGGTCGCCGTCGGAGAGCTGCTTCAGCCCCCGGGCCAAGCCGTCCACCACCAGGGTGCTCTCGTTCTCCACGGTGCTTTGCAGGCTCTCACGGGCCTGGGCGGCGGCGCTCTCGGAGGCTCTGGCCCCTTCGGCCGCGCGCATGGCGGCCTCGGCCTCGGACCTGGCCGCGGCGGCCTGGCCCAGGGACGCGCCGGAGCGGGCGAACATCGAGGAGATGTTGGACGCCGCCCACATCAGGACGACGGCCTCGACGATCAGGATGACCGCGTGCAGCACCACCCGCCCCAGGTCACCGCCGCCGGGAAACACCGCGGCGGGCAGGACAAAGCTCAGCAGCAGGTGATGCACCGCCACCACGACCGCGCCGGCCGCGATGGCGCGCCAGTCGCAATAGACGATCAGGGCGGCCAGGGCCGCGAAATAGGCCATGTGCATGTCGATCTGCCACGCCTGCCCGGCGAAGGCCGCCACCAGCAGCGAGACCGAACCCATCAAAGCCGCCGATGCGGCGATCCGCACGCCTTCCGGGTTCAGCTTCCAGAAGACGGTGACGGCGCCCGCCAGACCCGCCGAGGCCAGGCCGAACCCCAGCCAGGGGGCCTTGATCAGCAGGGCCGTGATCAGGGTGACCGGGGCCAGCACCCAGAGCGCGCCGACGATGATGCGGTCGGCGAACCTCCGCTGTTCCTCGATGGATTGGAACATGGCGTTCTCCTAGAGGCTGCAGGGGGCGACACGCCCCGGATCGATGGAAAAGAGCGCGCCGGCCTCGCGCAGGCGGGCGGACGCCACGCCTTGGTCGGAGCGGACGATGACGATGAAGGGCAAGGCGCCGACGGCCAGGATGGAGCCGGCTTCCGAAGCGGCCACCAGAGCGGCCTCGCGGCCCCACCATGGCGGGAAGACGCCGGCGGCCTCTTGAGGATCCAGCGGCCGCGCGCCCAGCAGGGTGGCCGCGGCGACCCCGATCACGGCGATCAGACCCGTGAAGATCAGGCTCGAACGCGGCATGGGATCGGAGGGCGAGTCGACGCTCATGCCCAAGAAGTAGGCGGCGCGGATTGAAGAAGGTTTAACCATAGACCGCCAGGGGCGGGTTTGATGAGCGAATTCAACGCTCAGGATTGCGCGACATCAAGCCGGCGCCACCCCGGGGTGCGCCTAGTCGTCGGCGAAATCTTCGTCGTCATCCGCCGCTTCGGCGAGGGCTACCGCCTTCTTGGCGCGCGGCTTCGGCGGGGCCTTCGGCGGAACGCGGGACAGCCGATCGGCCAGTTCGGCGTCGATCAGGGGCAGCAGAGCGGCGGCCTGCTCGGCCTGGCGCGCGACGTCGGAATTTTCGAGGCGCTGCGCGTTGGCGCGCAGATTGGCGAGGCCTTCGTCGTCGAGCGTGGGGATAAGATCGGCCATGGACATGGGCAGCTCCCGTCAGCGCGAACGCCGCGCAAAAAGACCGGGGCCGGCGCGAGGATCGCGCCGGCCCCTTATCGTCTTAGGCCGACTTCAGATTGACGGCGCTTTCCTTGCCGGAGCGCTGGTCGCGCTCCATGTCGTAGGAAACCGTGTCGCCTTCGTTGAGACCATTGAGGTCCGAACGCTCGACGGCGGAAATGTGGACGAAGACGTCCTTGCCGCCGTCAGCCGGCTGGATGAAGCCGAAGCCCTTGGTGGAATTGAACCATTTGACAGTACCGGTCGCCATGACAGCCTCCGAGAGATGCGTAGGCTCGCCGGAAGAGCCCGGCGGGCCATCGAGGTCTGAGAGGGTCGGCTTCGAAAGTTCCGCGCGCTGAGCGAGAGGGCTTAAGAGCGTTGCGCGGCAGAGATCGACGCAGGCATCATGCGCCTTTCCCGGGCCATAGACCAGACAATCCGCCGCCTGCTCCGTTGCGGGCGATGACATGGGCGTGATAGGCCGCGCCTCATGACCGACCAACCCGAGCCCACGCCTGAGGAACTCAAGGCCGCCCATCGCCGCAAGTGGTTCGGCCGCGCCCTGCTGATCGGCTTCGGAATCCTGCTCATCCTGCAGATGATCCCCTTCCTGATGCGCTCGGGTCTCGGCTAACCTTCGCCGAACATTCGTTTGACAGGCCGCGCCGGCCCTCCGGTAAGATGTCCGCAATGACGCTGCGTAAGGCGTCGCGGAGGAACCTGCATGCGCCTGACCCAACCCCGGATCCAACCCGTCGATCTCGGCAAGCTCGACGAAGCCCAGACCGAGGTCCTGGCCCCCATGGTGGCCACGGGTCGGGTGCTCAACATCTTCCGGACCATGGTCAACGCCCCCAAGGCCGCCAAGGGCTTCCTGGCCTGGGGCAACTACATCCTGTCGCGCCGCAATGACCTGCCCGGCCGCGAGCGGGAGATCGTCATCCTGCGCATCGGTTATCTCTGCAAGTCCGGCTACGAGTGGACCCAGCACGTGCCCATCGGCAAGCGCGAGGGCCTGACCGCCGAGGAGTGCGAGCGCATCAAGGGCGGCGCCGAGGCCCCCGGCTGGAGCGCCGCTGACCAGGCGCTGCTCAAGGCCTCCGACGAACTGCACCACGACCAGTTTATCACCAACGCCACCTGGGCCCAGTTGAAGGCCCACTTCAGCGACAAGCAGTGCATGGACGTGGTCTTCACCGCCGGCCAGTACACCCAGGTCTCGATGATCCTGAATTCCTTCGGGGTGCAGCTTGATGAGGGCCAGACCCTCGATCCCGACCTGAAGGGGTTCTGAGCATGGGCGACCGCCTGAAGGGCAAGACCGCCATCATCGTCGGCGCCGGCCAGACGCCCGGGGAGACCATCGGCAATGGGCGGGCCATGTCGATCCTGTTCGCCCGCGAGGGCGCGCAGGTCCTCTGCGTCGACCGCGTCGCCGAGCGCGCCGAGGAGACCGCCGCCATGATCGCGGCCGAGGGCGGCCAGGCCACGGCCTTCACCGCCAACGTCACCAAGGCCGACGACGTCGCGGCCATGATCGAGGCCGGCAAGGAACGGCTCGGCCGCATCGACATCCTGGTGAACAATGTCGGCATCGGCGGCGGCGACGTTCCGGCCCACCGGGTCGAGGAGGCCGCCTTCGACCGCATCCTGTCGGTCAACCTCAAGGGCATGTGGCTGACCATCAAGGCCGCCATCCCCACCATGCGGGAACAGGGTGGCGGGGCCATCGTCAACATCTCGTCCCTGGCCGGAATCGCGGGAGGCAATCAAGTCGCCTACGAGGTCTCCAAGGCGGCGGTAAACCGCCTGACCACCAGCGTCGCCCAGTCCAACGCCGCCAAGGGCGTCCGCTGCAACGCCATCATGCCGGGCCTGATGGACACCCCCATGGCCGTGGCCGGCATCGCCCAGGCCAGCGGCCAGGAGCAGGAAGCCGTGCGCGCCGCCCGCAATGCGCGGGTCCCGCTGGGCGGAAAGATGGGCAACGCCTGGGACACCGCCTATGCGGCGCTGTTCCTGGCCTCCGACGAGGCCGGCTTCATCACCGGGGCGATCCTGCCGGTGGACGGCGGCATGGGGAGCCGCATCGGATGATCCTGCAACGCAGAACCTTCCTGGCCGGGGCCGGCGCGCTCGCCGCCTCCCCCGCCCTGGCCGCGACTGGTCTTGTCCACGTGAAGCTCACCACCCCGGTGGGCGCCATCACCCTCGCCCTCAACCAGGGCAAGGCCCCGATCACCGTGGCCAACTTCCTGCGCTACACAGACACCAAGCGCTATGACGGCGCGACCTTCTACCGGGCCTCCCGGCCCAAGGGCTACACGGCCGACGACTACGGCTCGATCCAGGGCGGGCTGCAGAACGACCCGGCCAAGGTGATGAAGCCCATCGGCCATGAGCCGACGACCAGGACCGGCCTGTCCCACACCGACGGCGCCATCTCCATGGGCCGCTTCGCCCCGGGTAGCGCCACCTCGGACTTCTTCATCTGCATCGGCGACAACACCTATCTGGACGCCAACCCCAAGGCCAAGGGCGACAACCTGGGCTTCGCCGCCTTCGGCTATGTGGTCGAGGGCATGGACGTGGTGCGCAAGATCCTCGTCAAGCCGCGCGACCCCAATGCCGGGGTCGGCGTCATGAAGGGCGAGATGCTCAAGCCTCCGGTCAAGATCCTCAGCGCGCGCCGGACCACGGCGCCCGTCCCGAAGGTCGAGGCTCCGCCTGTCGAGGCCGCACCAGCAGCGCCCGCGGAGCCGGCTGTGACACCGGCGCCGGCTGCCCCCGCTACGCCTTCGCCGGCGGCGGCGCCCCAGGGGTAAGCCGCCGCTGGGCCAGGGCCGCGCAGGACGCCTGCCCGATCGGCCCCTGCTCGTCATAGAGCCAGCATTCGCCGATCGCCACGCCGTCGGTGGCATGGTGGTCGGCGACCTCGAACCCGATCCACTCGGTCGCCGGCAGGCGGTGCAGATAGACCGTCACGTCGGAGTTGATATAGCCTAGCCCCTCGGTGCTGGAATTGGCGAAGGGGCTGGAGAAGTCCGCCGCCAGGGACACCCGCTGGAACGGCGTCAGCGGCGCGCCGTCAACCATCTCGCGGACCTCGCTCATCCAGGTCTTGCGCGGGCCGGGCTGGCCGAAGCCGCCGGTGATTGGCCGCATGGCCCACATGCCGCCCATGCCCTGGCGCCCATCGGTGGGAGGCTCAATGTCGGCGGGCTTGGGGACGTCCCAGTCAGGACGATGCCAGGACTCGCCCGGCGAATTCTCGGTGCGCTTCAGGAACTGCACCGAGGCCCGCGCCATGCTGACCCCGCCGGAGATGAACTCGGCGTCGACGACCCGGATGCGATTGCCGTCGCGGACCACGGTGGTCTTGACCTCGATGGGGTCGAAGCCCGGCAGCCGGTACATGTCCACCGTCAGGCGGGCCGGCATGAAATCAGGACTGCCGTGCTTGGCCTCGATCTCGAAACCGAGCAGGCCGACGATGACGCGGCCGTGCAGGGACTGAGGATTCCAGGGACCACGGCAGGACGGTTGCGGGACGTAAAATTGACCGTCCCTCTTGAAAAAAGGTTCGTTTTGCATGGGGCGGGACCATGACGGATTCCCGCGGGCGGCGCGACCCCGCGCTCACCCAGTTTTTCTAGGCGGGAGTATAGACCGCAAGGTTCCTGCGGATCCGCGCCAGGATTGGCTCATCTCCCGCGTCGACCTCGAAGGTCTGGCCGGTGATGGTCTCGAAGGCCTGGATATAGACCCGCGCCGTCTCGTCGATCATCTCGGCTGGGATCTCCGGGATGGGGTCCTTGTACGGGTCGCAGCGCGCTGCCACCCAGGACCGGACGAAATCCTTGTCGAAGCTGTCGGGCCGCTCGCCCTTGGCGAACTTCTCCGCATAGGTCTGGGCGAACCAGTAGCGGCTGGAGTCCGGAGTGTGGATCTCGTCGGCCAGGATGATCTGGCCGTTCCGGTCAACGCCGAACTCGTACTTGGTGTCCACCAGGATCAGGCCGCGGGCCGCCGCCATCTCCTGGCCGCGGGCGAACAGCGCCAGGGCGTACTTCGACAGCGTCTCCCACTGCAGGGCGCTAAGCAGGCCCTGCTCGACGATCTCGGCGGGCGTCAGCGGGGCGTCGTGGTCGCCGTCATTGGCCTTGGAGGTCGGTGTGATGATGGGGGTCGGAAGCTTCTGGTTATCGGCCAGGCCGTCGGGCAGCCGGTGGCCGTACATCTCCCGCTCGCCCTTCCTGTAGAGCGTCAGGATCGAGGTGCCCGTGGTCCCGGCCAGATAGCCGCGCACCACGATCTCCACCGGCAGGATGTCCAGGCGCGTGCCCACCACCACATTGGGGTCGGGATAGGCCAGGACGTGGTTGGGGCAGATGTCGGCGGTGGCGTCGAACCAGAACCGCGCCGTCTGGGTCAGGACCTGCCCCTTGTAGGGGATCACCGCCAGGATGGAATCGAAGGCCGAGAGCCGGTCGCTGGAGATGATCACGATCCTGCCGTCGCCCAGGTCGTAGGTGTCGCGCACCTTGCCCCGGTAGTGATTTGGCAGCTCTGGAAACTTGGCGTCCGCCAGGATCTGGTCAGGACGCGCCGGAAGGGTCGGTTTCATTGTCTCGCTATGCTGCGAAGACAAAGCGACGTCCAGTTCGTATGATCACCGAACCCCGGAGAAACGCCCCATGAAACGCCTGTTCGCCCTCGCCACCCTGGCCGCTGTGACCGCCGCCACGCCCGCCCTCGCCGACCTCGCCGTGGGCTCCAAGGCCCCTGACTTCAAGGCCCAGGCCTTCCTGGCGGGCAAGCCCTTCACCTTCGACATGGCCGCCGCCCGCAGGAACGGCCCCGTGGTGATGTACTTCTTCCCATCGGCCTATACCGGCGGCTGCAACCTCGAGGCTCACCTGTTCTCCGAGGCCGCCGACGAGTTCAAGGCCCAGGGCGCGACCCTGATCGGCGTCACCGCCGGCAAGGTCGAACGGCTGGCCGAGTTTTCCGCCGACACCAAGACCTGCGGCGGCAAGTTCCCCGTCGCCGCCGATCCCGGCGCCAAGATCGCCAAGACCTATGATGCGCCGCTGAAGATGGCCGGGATCAAGGCGCCGGTGGATATGTCGGCCCGCACCTCCTACGTCATCGCGCCGGACGGCACGGTGCTGCTGGCCTACGACAACATGGCCGCCGACGACCACGTCACCCAGACCATGGGCGCGCTGAAGGCCTGGAAGGCCAAGCAGAAGAAGAAGTAGGGCTCAGCGGGGCGAGACGGGAAAAGCTTGCGAAACAACCGCTTTTCCCGTATCTGCCCGCCTCTTCACGGACGGCGGTCTCAAGTCGGAACGTAAAAGGCGCGGGAACCTCCCGCGCGCCGCATTGAGATCCATCGTTTTCGCCGGGCTTCCGCCGACGAACGCGCCGCCTCCACAACGGAAGAAGGAACACATGGCGCTCTACGAGCACGTCGTTATTTCGCGGCAGGATATCTCGCCGCAACAAGCCGAAGCCCTCAATGACCAGATCAAGGCCCTCATCGAAGAGGGTGGCGGCGTGGTCGCGAAGATCGAGTACTGGGGCCTTCGCAACCTGACCTATCGCATCAAGAAGAACCGCAAGGGCCACTATTCCCTGATCTCCATCGACGCCCCGGCGCCGGCGGTGAAGGAAATGGAGCGCCAGCTGTCTCTCAATGAAGACGTGCTGCGCCACCTGACGGTCCGCGTCGAGGAGCTCGACCTGGAGCTCTCGCCGGTTCTGGCCCGTCGTGACCGCGATCGTGAGCGCGAACCGCGCCGCGAAGACAGCTTCCAAGCCTAAGAAAGGGAGGATCATCACATGACCGACGAAACCTCCGAAGCCACCACCGCCGGCGCCCCCGCCGCGGGTGGCCAACGCCGCCCCTTCTTCCGTCGCCGCAAGGTCTGCCCGTTCTCGGGCGCCGGCGCGCCGAAGATCGACTATAAGGACGTCAAGCTGCTGCAGCGTTACGTCTCGGAACGCGGCAAGATCGTGCCCTCGCGCATCACCGCGGTGTCGGCCAAGAAGCAACGCGAACTGGCCAAGGCCATCAAGCGCGCCCGCTTCCTCGCCCTCCTCCCCTACGTCGTGAAGTAGGGAGACAGGCACATGAAAGTCATTCTGCTCGAACGCGTCGAAGGCAAGGGCGTCCTGGGCGATGTGGTCACCGTCAAGGACGGCTACGCGCGCAACTTCCTCCTGCCCCGTCACAAGGCGCTCCGCGCCAACGCCGCCAATCTGAAGGTCTTCGAAGGCCAGCGCGCCGACATCGAGGCCCGCAACCAGAAGGCCAAGGAACAAGCCGGCAAGACCGGTGAGAACCTGGACGGCACGTCCTACATCCTGATCCGTCAGGCGGGCGAAAGCGGCCAGCTCTACGGTTCGGTCTCCGGCCGTGACGTCGCCGACATCGTCAACGCGGCCGGCGGCAAGCTGGAACGCTCGATGGTGGCCCTCGACAAGCCGATCAAGACCCTGGGTCTCCACCCGGTGAAGGTCGTCCTGCACGCCGAAGTCATCGTCACCGTGACCCTGAACATCGCCCGCAGCCAGGACGAGGCCGAGCGCCAAGCCCGCGGCGAGGACGTGATCAACTCGCAATTCGAGGAAGATCGCGTCGCGGCCGAGGAAGCCGCCCAGGACATGCTGGCCGGCGGCGCCGGTTCGCACGAAGGCGACTACGTCGAGAGCTAAGCCTCCCGACCTCTACCGATCTGGCGACGGCGCGGAACCCAAGGTTCCGCGCCGTTTCCTTTTGTCTGCGACAGACGCGGTCGTAGCGCCCCAGAACGGCGCTGAATGTCGCCGATCAATGGGCTAGGTTCCGTTCGCCGAACCCTACCCAGACTGAGGTCATCCACAGGCGCCGGATTTCCTGTGCGTAGGCCATCTCGTCACACTGCCCGAGACCTGTCGTTAAGCTATCGGTAACCCATGGCCCTCGTCCCAGCACTCGACCTTCGTCCCGCCCACAACGACACGGCGATCCCCCACGCCCCGGCCAATATCGAGGCCGAGCAGGCCCTGCTTGGGGCTGTTCTCTATGACAACGCCACCTTCGAGCGCATCGGCGACTATCTGCAGGCCCGCCACTTCTACGAGCCCTTCCACGCCCGCCTCTACGCCGCCATCGAGGTCCATGTCCGCAAGGGCCAGCTGGCCGAGCCGATCCTGCTGGCCGAGCAGTTCGGCCGCGACCCGGCCTTCGAGGAGCTGGGCGGCATCCGCTACCTGGCCGACCTGGTGGACCGCGCCCCGCCGGCCGCCAACGCCCCGGACTATTCGCGGGCCATCTATGACCTGGCCCTGCGCCGCGACCTGATCCGCATCGGCGGCGACATCGCCACCACCGCCACCGCGCCCGACGAGGAAACCTCGGCCCGCGACCAGATCGAGGCGGCCGAACAGCAACTCTATCAACTGGCCGAGAGCGGCGGGACCAGCCAGGGCTTCATCCCCCTGTCCCAGGCCCTGCACGGCGCCGTCACCATGGCCGCCGAGGCCCACAGTCGCGACGGCGGCCTGGCCGGCCTCTCCACAGGCCTCATAGACCTGGACGCCAAGCTTGGCGGCCTGCACCCCTCCGACCTGTTGATCCTGGCCGCCCGTCCCTCGATGGGGAAGAGCGCGCTCGCCGTGAACATCGCCTTCCACGTGGCCCGCAACTACGCCTGGGAGCCCCAGCCCGACGGCAGCAAGAAGACCGTCTCGGGCGGCGTCGTGGCCTTCTTCCAGCTCGAAATGTCCGCCGACCAGCTGGCCATGCGTATGCTGGCCGAGGTCTCGGGCGTGTCCGGCGACCGGCTGCGCAAGGGCGAGATCGACGCGGTGGAGTTCGGCCGCGTGCGCGACGCCGCCCTGGAAATCCAGGACGCGCCGCTCTACATCGACGACACCGGCGGCATCACCATGGCCAAGCTGGCGGCCCGCGCGCGCCGCCTGAAGCGCATGGTCGGCCTTGACCTGATCGTGGTGGACTATCTCCAGCTCGTGACCATCGGCCCCGGCGGCAAGGTGGACAACCGGGTGCAGGAGGTCAGCGCCATCACCCAGGGCCTGAAGACCCTGGCCAAGGAGCTTTCGGTGCCGGTCATCGCCCTGGCCCAGCTGTCCCGCCAGGTGGAGAACCGGGAGGACAAGAAGCCCCAGCTCTCCGACCTTCGGGAATCCGGCTCCATCGAGCAGGACGCCGACTGCGTGATGTTCATCTACCGTGAGGAGTACTACCTCTCCCGCACCGAGCCCCGCGAAGGCACCCCCGAACACCTGACCTGGCAGGACCAGATGGATCAGGTGGCCGGCCAGGCCGAGGTGATCATCGGCAAGCAGCGTCACGGCCCCATCGGCACCGTCAAACTGGCCTTCAACTCCGACCTCACCAAGTTCGGCAACCTGGCGCGCGATCCCAGCCGCTACGACCAGCACAACCGCGACTGACCCCGGCGATTGAACCGGCTTTCCCTTGCCGCCGGCAGCCTCGCCGAGCGTGACAGCCTGAAGTGGTTACCGGTTCAGGCGCCCGTCACGCTCAAACCCGTAGAACTAGAGCGTTCGTTTCAGATGTTTCCATCTGAAACGAAAAGGCTCTAAGGGAGCGCCAATGGCTCTCCCCTCCTCCGCGCGCCTGACGATCGATCTCGACGCGCTGGCCCACAATTACGGCTTCCTGCGCGACCAGGCGCCGGGCGCGGAGGCCGCGCCGGTGGTCAAGGGCGACGGCTATGGCCTGGGCGCCGGCCCAGTCTGCCGTCGCCTGTGGACGGAGGGGGCCCGCAGCTTCTTTGTCGCCCGCCTGACTGAGGGCGAGGCCCTGCGCGCGGCGCTTGGCCCTGACCGCCCCGCCGTCATCTATGTGCTGGACGGCATGACCGGGGGCACGGGCCCGCGCCTCGTCGCCGCCGACCTGACCCCGGCGCTCACCAGCGTGCCGCAGGTCGAGGCCGCCGGCAGCTTCGCCTCGACCCTTGGCCGCGCCCTGCCCGTCGCCCTGCACATCGACACCGGCATGAACCGCCAGGGGGTCACCCCGGACCAGGCCGTGGCCCTGGCCCAGTCCGGCGACCGCCTGGCCCATCTCGACATCGGACTGGTGATGAGCCACCTGGGTTCGGCGCCCGAGCCCCGCGATCCGCGCAATGGCCGGCAGCTCGAGCGCTTCGCCGCGGCGCGCAAGCTGTTCCCCGACGCCCGGGCCAGCTTCGCGGCCTCGGCCGGCATCTTCCTGGGCGACGACTACCGCTTCGACATGGTCCGTCCGGGCGTCAGCCTCTATGGCGGCGGCCCCGAGGAACGGCCCGATCCGCGCCTGAAGGCGGTGGCGACCCTGGAAGCCCCCATCCTCGACATCCGCAACATCCAGGCCGGCGAGACCGTCGGCTACGGCTCCAGCCGCATCGTCGCCCGCCCCACCCGCGTCGCCGTGGTGGCGGCGGGCTATGCCGATGGCCTGGTGCGCGCCGCCAAGCAGACCGGCCATGCCTGGTTCGCAGGCGCGCTGCGGCCCTTCCTGATCGTCACCATGGATCTCATCCTGATCGACATCGGCGACACCCCGGCCAGCCCCGGCGAAATGGTCGAACTCATGGGCCCCAACGCCCATATCGACGACCTCGCCGCCGCCGCCGGCACCGTGGCCCACGAATGCCTGGTCCGCCTCAGCCCGCGGGCGGAACGGGTCTATCTGGGCGAGGTCTGAGCTACACCCAAGCCACGCCCCTCAGCCCTTCTGCGGTGCCGCGTTGACTCGCGAACATGTGTCAGATATTTCTGACACATGAAATGACTTCCTGGGCGACACGCCCGGGAGCCCATGCCCGTCGAGGATTCGCCCCATGACCCGCCGCACGTTTGAGAGTCACCCCAACGCCTATCTTCGGATAGCTGGCGTCATCTACCTGCTGGTGATCGTGTTCGGCGGCTTTTCCGAGGGGTTCGTGATGAGCGCCCTGATCGTGTCTGGAGACCCCGCGGCGACGGCGCGGAATATCACGAGCTCACCGGCGCTCTGGAACCTCAGCCTGGCCGGGAACCTTCTGGTCCCGCTGATCGCGGTTCCCCAGATGCTGATCGAATTCCTGCTTCTGCGGCCTGTGAACCGGAACCTTGCCCTGCTGTTCCTGCTGCTGAATGCGATCTCGCTGGCGGTCGAGTGCGTCAGCAAGCTGTTCCTGCTGATGGTCGTTCCGATCCTTGGCCGCTCGGACGGGGCCTTCGATCCGCAGCAGATCCAGGCCCTGGCGAGCGTGGCCCTGATCGGCCACAACCTCGCCTTCCACATCACCCTGATCTTCTTCGGCGCCGCCTGCCTGGTGAGCGGCTACCTGATCTTCTGGTCGGGCTATCTTCCCCGACTGTTGGGACTACTGGTCCAGGCGGCCGGAGCCAGCTACCTGATCGCGACCTTCTCGCGACTGTTTGCGCCGGCCTTCGCCGATCAGCTGACCTCGGCCATCCTGCTCCCGGCGCTGATCGGCGAGTCTGCGTTCTGCCTGTGGCTCCTGTTGAAAGGTGTGAACCTGACCGCTTGGCGCGCGCGGATTACTTCCCAGGCGCAGCCGGCTTAGCCGGCCGGGCCAGGGCCTGCAGACGCCCCATGTCGATCCCCGCCACCGCGGCCTTCAGGTCGGCCATCGCCACCGCGTCCCCCTCGGCCTGGACCATGAACCGCTCGCCCACCAGGACACCGTAGCTGCCGTGCTTCGATGCATTGTCGAAGGATTCCGTGCTCATCCTCCCCTCCGGCGTCTGGTCGATCCGGTCATAGCGGCGACCGTTCTCGGTGGAGGACTGGACGTTGAAGGCCGTGGCGACCCCGGCCAGGGCGCCGGCCGCCCCCAGGTCGGTGATGGTCAGGGTGTAGGTTCCGTCGCCCTTGGCGTAGCTGGCCTCGGCCGAGGCGCCGGAGGCGCCGCTCGCCCCCACGCTGCCGGCCCGAACCGCGGTGCGCGGATAGCCCGCCGCCGTCGCCGGCAGCATCGCCTTCAGCACCTCGGGGTCAGTCGGCACGATCTCGCGCGCGCGCTCGGCGGCCGCCGCGATCTGGTCCCCGGCCGCCTCCAGCTTGGCGATGTCGACGGACCGGCCTCCCGACGCCGGGACCGTGGTGACCGCCGACCCGGCGCCGGCGCCCTCGCCCATCCGCCGGATGGGCTGCAGGACCGCGGTGACCACCAGGCTGATGAGGATCGCTGCGACCACCGCCAGCACCACATAGGCCGCCGCCTTGCCCTGCGCCGGCTTCATCAGCTTGGGCAGGCCCAGGTACAGCAGGTAGAGGCTGTAGATCCCCGCGAGAAAGGCCAGGAGCCCGAAGGGCGGGAAGACGAAGACGATCCCGGCCAGCCAGCCCGCCGTTCCCGAATAGGCCGCCACCTTCAGGGCCTGGACCTGGTTGCGCTTGGCGCCAAATGACGGCGCGAAGGCGTTGATCACCACCGCCAGCATCATCACGCCCAGCAGGGTGGTGAGATAGGCGGCGACGCCCGCGCCCAGGGCGTGCAGCACCGGCGGACGGAACGACACCCCGTCCTTGGGATTGCCGAACACCATCGCGCCGATGAACCCGGCGACCGGCCCGATGGCGGCCAGCGGCATGACATAGGTGAGGTAGAGGCCCGCCAGGCTGGCCGGCTCCTGTTCGATCTCGTCCCAGGTGGCCGCCGGCGCGGTGAGGATCGCCCGCACCCGCGCGATCAGGCGCTTTCCCGGCGATCGCGGCTCTGCGACGCTCATGCCCAGTTCCCGGCCTTCAACATCCTGCCCCCGCCCCCATATGAGCAGGCCAACGCCCCTAGCCAGCGCCCGTTCCGCCGCCTTGTGAAGTGCGTTTCGGGGTAGTCTCGGGCTCGACCCCGAATCAGGAGACCCCATGGCCCGCGACGGCGCAGTCTATGTTTGCCAGACCTGCGGCGCGACGCAGACCAAATGGGCGGGCCAATGTCCCGCCTGCCTGGCCTGGAACTCCCTCGTGGAGGAGGTGCAGAGCCGCCCGCCCGGCGCGCTTGCCCCCACCCGCAGCAGCGCGCGCGGCAAGGGCCTGCCCTTCCAGGGCCTTGAGGAACACACGCCCGCCCCGCCCCGCATCCAGACCGGTGTCGCCGAGTTCGACCGGGTCTGCGGCGGCGGCGTCGTGCCGGGCTCCGCCATCCTGCTGGGCGGCGATCCGGGCGTCGGCAAGTCCACCCTGCTGCTGCAGGTGGCGGCCTTCGCCGCGCGGCGCGGCGCCAAGTGCGCCTACATCTCCGGCGAGGAGGCCGTGGAGCAGGTCCGCAGTCGCGCCCAGCGCATGGGCCTGGCCGACGCCCCGGTGCGCCTGGCCGCAGAGACCTCCCTGCGCGAGATCGTCGAGGGGCTGAAGCGCGAGAAGTTCGACCTGGTGGTCATCGACTCCATCCAGACCATATGGAGCGACGCCCATGAGGCGGGGCCCGGCTCGGTCACCCAGGTCCGCGCCGCCACCGGCGAGCTGGTGCGCCTGGCCAAGAAGCAGGGCGTCGCCATCATCCTGGTGGGTCACGTCACCAAGGAGGGGACCATCGCCGGTCCCCGGGTTATCGAGCACATGGTCGACGCCGTCCTGGCCTTCGAGGGCGAGCGTGGCTACCCGTTCCGCATCCTGCGCGGGGTCAAGAACCGCTTCGGCGCCACCGACGAGATCGGCGTCTTCGAGATGGGCGACGGCGGCCTGGCCGAGGTCAAGAACCCCTCGGCCCTGTTCCTCGACACCTCCGGCGAACGCGCCGCCGGGGCCGCGGTCTTCGCCGGCATCGAGGGGTCGCGGCCGGTCCTGGTGGAGTTCCAGGCCCTGGTGGCGCCCTCGGCCTATGGCACGCCGCGGCGCGCCGTCGTCGGCTGGGACACCGGGCGGCTGGCCATGGTGCTGGCGGTATTGGAGGCCCGCTGTGGCCTCGGTCTAGGCAATCGCGATGTCTATCTGAATGTGGCCGGCGGCCTGCGCATCAGCGAGCCGGCGGCCGACCTGGCGGCGGCGGCGGCCCTGGCGTCCTCGGCCCTCGATGTCGCGCTTCCCCAGGACTGCGTGGTGTTCGGCGAGGTCAGCCTCTCGGGGGACGTCCGTCACGTCAGCCGCATGGATTCACGTCTGAAAGAAGCCGCAAAGCTCGGTTTCAAAAGGGCTTTCGGGCCGGCCGACGTTGACGGCGGCCCCCTGAAGATGACCGGTGTCGCCCGCCTGGGTGACGCCATCCGCCGGATCGGCGACGGCGATTGGGATTAGACGGTTTGCCCTGGTTCGACATCGTCGTGCTCTCCATCCTCCTGGCCTCGGCCGGGGTGGGGTTCTATCAGGGCGCGGCCCGCGAGATGGTCGCCGTCCTCTCGTTCCTGATCGCCGCCATCGTGGCGGTCGTGGCCCTGCGGTTCACCGGACCCATGGGTCGGGCGATCGTGGATCCGGACTGGGCCGGCACCGCCGGGGCGGTCCTGGCCACCTTCATCCTGGTCTACGGGGTCCTGCGACTTACGGGCGCAGGCCTTGCGCGGCGAATCCAGGAAACTCAGATCCTGGGCCTGTTGGACCGCACGGTCGGCCTGGGCTTTGGCCTGATCCGCGCCTTCGTGGTCCTCGGGGCCTTCAACCTGGCCTTCAACGCCGCGACCCCTGTGGAGTTGAGGCCCGCGTGGATGACCGGCGCGGTCTTCTATCCCATGACCACGGCGGCAGGTCAGATCCTCAAGGCCTTCGCGCCGCGGGGTCTGGACATGGCCAACAAGCTGAAACCGGCGGTTTCCAGCGCGGTCCGTGAAGGTTCTGCGAACGCTCCGCGTGACTCCAACGACGGTCGCGGCTATGACGCCCGCGATCGCGGCAGTATCGATGATCTAGTGGAGAAATCCCGATGACCCAGTCACTGGATCGATGGCGACAGGCTCCCCGCGATCCCGATGACGATACGCCCCGCCTGGAGTGCGGCGTGTTCGGAGTCTTCGACACCGACGGCGCTTCGGCCATCACCGCGCTCGGCCTCCACGCCCTCCAGCATCGCGGACAGGAAGCCTGCGGCATCGCCAGCTTCGACGGCCAGGGTTTCCACACCGAACGCCATATGGGCCACGTGGGAGACGCCTTCGCCGGCGGCGACCTCATGGATCGCCTGCCCGGCCAGACCGCCATCGGCCACACCCGCTACTCCACCGCCGGCGGGTCTTTCATCCGCAACGTCCAGCCGATGTTCGCCGACCTCGAGGCTGGCGGCCTGGCCATCGCCCACAACGGCAACCTCACCAACTTCCTGACCCTGCGCCAGCAGCTGGTGGCCGAGGGCGCCATCTTCCAGTCCACCTCGGATTCCGAGGTCATCCTCCACCTCATCGCCCGCTCGCGCCGCGCGCGGCTGGTGGACAAGTTCATCGACGCCCTGTCGGTGATCGAGGGCGGCTACGCCCTGGTGGCGCTCTCCAACAAGAAGCTGATCGGGATCCGTGATCCCCTGGGCATCCGCCCCCTGGTGCTGGGCGACCTGGACGGCAAGGCCGTGCTGGCGTCCGAGACCTGCGCTCTCGACATGATCGGCGCGGCCTTCGTCCGCGACATCGAGCACGGGGAGATGGTGATCATCGATCACGACGGCATCGAGTCCATCCGCCCCTTCCCGGCGGCCAAGGCCCGTCCCTGCATCTTCGAATATGTCTACTTCGCGCGCCCCGACTCGGTCGTGAACGGCCGCTCGGTCTACGAGGTGCGCAAGCGCATGGGCCGCAAGCTGGCCATGGAGAGCCACGTCCCCGTGGACGTCATCGTCCCCGTCCCCGACTCCGGCGTCCCCGCGGCCCTCGGCTATGCTCAGGAAACCGGTGTCCCCTTCGAGATGGGCATCATCCGCAACCACTATGTCGGCCGCACCTTCATCCAGCCGACCCAAGGCGCGCGGGAAATGGGCGTGCGCATGAAGCTCTCCCCCAACCGCTCGGTGCTGGCCGGAAAGAGGGTGATGCTGATCGACGACTCCATCGTGCGCGGCACCAACTCCGTCCGCGTCGCCCGCATGGTGCGCGAGGCCGGGGCCGCCGAGGTTCACCTGCGCTCGGCCTCGCCGCCGATCATGTGGCCCGACTACTACGGCATCGACATGCCCGACCGCGACAAGCTGCTGGCCGCCAACCATTCGGTGGAGGAAATCGCCAAGATCCTGGAGGTCGACTCCATGGGCTACCTCTCCGTGGACGGCCTCTACTGGGCGATGGAGTCGGCGCCCCGCGATCCCGACCAGCCGCAGTTCACCGACCACTATTTCACCGGCGACTACCCGACCCGTCTGCTGGATCGCGAGATCGCCGAGGGCCGGAACGAGACCTCGGAGCGGCAGCTGTCGTTCCTGGTCGACGCGTGAGCGGAGAAAAGGCTGGCGGCTGGCTCAGCCGCCTGAAGCCCGACTGGTACATCATCCTGATCATCAGCATGGTGGCGCTCGCCTCCCTGCTGCCGGCGCGCGGCGCGGCTGCTCCGGTGTTCGGCGTGGCCACCCAGGTCGCCATTGCGCTGGTTTTCTTCCTGCACGGCGCCAAGCTGTCGCGCGAGGCGGTGATCAAGGGCGTCACCCACTGGCGGCTGCACCTGCTGGTCCTCGCCGCCACCTTCGTGATGTTCCCGGTCCTCTGCCTGGGCCTGGCCGCCCTGCCCGGCGCCATCACGCCTGCGGCGCTTGCGCCTGGCCTGATCTTCCTGGGCTGCCTGCCCTCCACCATCCAGTCCTCGATCGGCTTCACCGCCATCGCCCGGGGCAATGTGGCCGCCACCGTCGCCTCGGCCACGGCCTCCAACCTGCTGGGCATCGCCCTGACCCCGATCCTGGCGGCGGTGCTGATGCACACCCAGGGCGGCTTCTCCCTGGAGTCCGCCCAGTCCATCGTCCTGCAGCTGCTGCTGCCCTTCATCGCCGGCCAGCTGCTGCGGCCCTGGGTCGGGCCCTGGATCGCCAAGCGTTCGAAGATGGTGGGCTATGTGGATCGCGGCTCCATCCTGCTGGTGGTCTATTCCGCCTTCTCGGAGGCCGTGGTGGAGGGGATCTGGAGCAAGGTCAGCACTCTCGACCTCGCGCGCCTGCTGATCCTCTGCTGCGTGCTGCTGGCCGCGGTCCTGCTGATCACCCTGTTCGCGGCCCGCGCCTGCCGGTTCAACAAGGAGGACGAGATCACCATCGTCTTCTGCGGCTCCAAGAAGAGCCTGGCCAGCGGCGTGCCCATGGCCGGCGTCCTCTTCCCGGGCGCGCAACTCGGCATGATCCTGCTGCCGGTGATGATCTTCCACCAGATCCAGCTGATGGCCTGCGCGGTCATCGCCAACGCCTACGCAAAGCGGGCGGACACAGAACCCCAGACCAGCTAGAAGCGCCGCCATGACTGATACGAACCTCCCCCTCGCCGGCAAGATCGCCCTGGTCACCGGCGCCTCGCGCGGCATCGGCCGCGCCTCCGCCCTCGCCCTGGCCAAGGCCGGCGCCCATGTCATCGCCGTGGCCCGCACCACCGGGGCCCTGGAAGAGCTGGACGACGAGATCCGCGCCGCCACCGGCCAGCCGGCCACCCTGGTCCCCATGGACATCTCTCAGGTCGAGGGCCTCGACCAGCTGGGCCTGGCCATCCATGAGCGCCACGGTCGCCTGGACATCGTGGTTCACGCCGCCGCCATCCTGGGGGTCATCACCCCGGTCAGCCACATTGAGCCGGCGCTGTTCGACAAGGTGGTCACCACCAACCTCACCGCCACCTTCCGGCTGATCCGCGCCACCGAGCGGCTGCTGCGGGCCTCGGAGGCCGGGCGCGCCATCTTCATCACCACCGGCCGCGTCCAGCGCCCGAAGGCCTTCTGGGGCGCTTACGGTGTCTCCAAGGCGGGCATGGAGCACCTGGTGCAGACCTGGGCCGACGAACTGGAGAACACCACCGTCCGCGCGGTGCTGGTGGACCCCGGCGTCATGCGCACCAAGATGCGCGCCGAGGCCATGCCAGGCGAGGATCCCATGGACCTGCCCCATCCGTCGGAGATCGGACCCATGATCGTCGACCTGGCCCAGGCCGACCTCGGCCAGCCGAAATCTAGCGTTTTGTTTTCGGACTGGAAGCTGACGTCCGGCTCGCCCGCTTCGGCTTGACGCCGGGCCGGGCCAGCTTCTGGGTGCGCCCCTTGGGGTTGCCCACCAGCTTGGGCTTGGCCACGTAGGACCGCTTCGGCTTGGCCTCTGCGCCCGCCTTGGCCTTGGCCGAGGCCGCCGCCTTGGATTTCGCCCGCATCCCCGTCGTCGGGCCGCCCACAGCCTTGGCGGCCGCCCTGGCCGCGAAGCCGCCGGTGGGGCCGCTCTTGGCCTCCCCCTCGGCGAAGGGGTTCTTGTTGGACTTCACCGTCAGCCGCATGGGCACGCCGGGCAGGTCGAAGCTCTCGCGCAGCGAGTTGATCAGGTAGCGGCGGTAGTGGTCGGGTAGCTGGTCGGCCCGGCTGGCGAACAGCACGAAGGTCGGCGGCCGCGCCTTGGTCTGGGCCATGTACTTGGGCTTGATCCGCCGCCCGCCCACCGAGGGGGGCGGATGGCGTTGGGTCGCCATGGAGAGCCAGTCGTTCAGGTCCCGCGTCTTGACCTTGGTGGACCAGTCGCCGTGCACCTTGAAGACCGCGGGCATCAGCTTCTCGAGGCCACGGCCGGTCTCCGCCGACAGCGCCACCACCGGGGTTCCCCGCAGCTGCGGCAGCAGGCGGGCGGCTTCCTCGTTGAACATGGCCAGGGTCTCGCGCTGGTCCTCCACCAGGTCCCACTTGGCCAGGCAGAAGACCAGCCCGCGGCCTTCGCGCTCAACCAGATCGGCGATCTGCAGGTCCTGCACCTCGAAGGGGTGGGTGGCGTCCATCACCAGGATCACCACCTCGGCATAGGTGATGGCGCGGATGGAATCCTGGCCCGACAGCTTCTCCAGCTTCTCCTCGACCCTCGCCTTCCGGCGTAGCCCGGCGGTGTCCACCAGGCGGATGGCCCGGTCGTCCCAGGTCCAGTCGACGGGAATGGCGTCGCGGGTGATCCCGGCCTCGGGGCCGGTCAGCAGGCGGTCCTCGCCGATCAGCTTGTTCACCAGGGTCGACTTGCCCGCATTGGGGCGCCCCACGATGGCGATCTGCACCGGCTTCTCGACAGCGTCGCCGTCCTCGAACTCGTACTCCACCGCATAGGGGGCGATGGCCTGATAGAGGTCGGCCATCCCTTCGCCGTGCTCGGCGGAGATCGGAATGGGTTCGCCCAGGCCCAGGCTGAAGGCGTCATTGATGCCGTCGTCGCCGCGCTTGCCCTCGGCCTTGTTGGCCAGCAGCAGCACGGGCTTGTCCCGGCGGCGCAGGATCTCGCCGAACACGCGGTCCATGGGCGTGATGCCGTCGCGGGAATCCACCACGAACAGCGCCACGTCGGCCTCGTCGATGGCCAGTTCGGTCTGGGCGCGCATCCGCGCCTCAAGGCTCTCGTCGGTGACGTCCTCGAAGCCGGCGGTGTCGATCAGCTCCAGTTCGATGTCGCCAATCCGCCCCGCGCCGAAGCGCCGGTCGCGGGTGACGCCCGGCCGGTCATCGACAATGGCGAGCTTCTTGCCCGCCAGCCGATTGAACAGGGTGGATTTACCGACGTTCGGACGCCCTACGATCGCAAGCCTGAGCGGCATGGGGTCCTGGTCTTTTCTCTTCGTCTATCGCAGCGCGATGAGTTGGGCCTCATCGGTCGCGATATAGATCGTGTTGTTGATGGAGATCGGGCCGAGCAGAACGCCCGAGCCGAGGTTCATGGTCTTTTCCACCGCGCCGGTCTTGGCGTTCAGGGCCACCAGCTCGCCCTGGTTGGAGGCGGTGATCACCTTGCCGGAGGCCAGGATCGGGCTCGACCAGATCGGCTTGGAAACGTACTTCTTCTTGCCCAGGCTGATGCCCATCAGGCCGCCCTTGGCCTTGCCGCGGCCTTCGCCCAGGTCGCGGATCCAGTAGATCTGGCCGCTCTCGCGGGCCACGCAGATCACCTGGCCGCCCTTGTCCACCACATAGACCACGTCGCCCGAGGGCCAAGGCGTGGTGATGCCGGTGATCGGCAGGGTCCAGCGCGCCTGGCCGGTGCGCAGGTCGGTGGCGGCGAAGACGCCAGAGTGGCTGACCGCGAAGACGTCGCCCTGGAAGATCACCGGGCGGCCGGGAATGTCGCGGATCTCCGACAGCGCGTTATTGCGGCTGGCCCGCGACAGGGCTTCGTTCCACAGGTCGTTGCCGTTGGCGGCGCGCAGGGCCACCAGTTCGCCTGAGCCGAAGGCGGCCACGACGGTGTCGCCGGAGACGGCGGGGCTGGAGGCGCCCAGGATGCGCGAGGATTCCGACAGCGCCTGATAGGTCCAGCTCGCGGTCCCATCGGCGGTGTTGTAGCTCAGCAGGGTGTTGTCCACCGCCACCACGAACAGGCGTCCGCCCGCCACGGTGGGGGCCGCATGGATCGGCTGCTCGGTGGCCACCTTCCAGCCGACCGCGCCGGTGTCGGCGTTCAGCTGGGCGATGAAGCGGTAGCCCGAGGCGACATAGAGCTTGCCGTCGGCGATGGCGATCCCGCCGCCAAAGGCTTCCTTGTCGCGCTTGGAGTCGGGACGCAGATTGACCTTCCACACCTCGGCCCCGGTCTGGGCGTCGAGGGCCGAGACCGTGGCCTCGCCGTCCATGACATAGATTTTGCCGTTGGCGGCCACCGGCGGCGCGGTGACATGGGCGCCGCGGCCCGAGCCCTGGCCGAAGCCGCGCTTCCAGGCCACCGACAGCCCGCCGCCCGCGGCCACGTGGGCGACGGAGTTCTCAAGCGTGCCGCCCGGCATGGACCACTCGCTGAGCGCCACCGGGTCGGGCAGGAAGAAGTCGACGCCCTTCAGGGCCTCGGCGGCTTCCACATTCTGGTCGAAGGCGATGATGGCGATGCGTTCGCCCTCGCTGGCGACCTCGCCAGGGGCCTCGTCCTTCGGGAAGGGGTTGAGGCGGCTGAGCGTCGAGCACCCGCTCACGGTCAGGGCGGCCGTCAGGAGCAGGGCAAGGCCGGTGCGGCTGCGAAGCGTCATTTGGCGTCCGGGGTTGGCTGTTGCGTCGGAGCGGAAAGGCCCGCGGAGGCCCCCGGCGGAAGGAGCACGCTCTGCGGCGGCAGGGCCGCGGCGGCGCGCGCGGCGGCGGCGACATTCTTGGCCGAGCCGGAGTCGATCAGGTCCATGGCGGCCTTGGCGCGGTTGCGGGCGCCTTCCGAAGCGTCGGCGATCAGCGAGATGACCACGAAGTCGCCCCGCGCTCCGGCCAGGTCGCCGTGCATGATCTTCGCGAAGGCCAGGGCCTCACGCGCCTCGGTGCGGTACGGGCGGCCTTCCTTGGTCATCGGCGTCAGGCGGGCCTCCAGGTCCTTGTAGGGAGCCGTGTCGAGCAGGGCGAAGGCGGATTTGAGGCGGGCGACGTCGCCGATGATGTCGTTCGGCGCGGCCTCTGCGGCCTGGTCGAAATAGGTCACGGCCTCGGCCGGCTTGCCGGCGGCGATCTTGATGCCGCCCTGATGCTGCAGGGCCAGCGACTTGTAGGCCTTGGACCCGGACTTCGCGACCTCGCCGAACAGCCGGTCGGCCTCGTCGGCACGGCCCGCGCCGAAGGCCTCCAGGGCCTGGGCGTACTGCTCGGAGGCCTTCGAGGTCGTCTTGGTCTGGTAGGTGTCGTAGCCCCAGACCGCGAGCGCGATCACCAGGGCGGCGGCCAGGACGGCGCCGACCCAGGGCAGGGCTTTCAGCGCAAGCGCCTTGTAGCGGTCGGTGCGAAGCTGCTCCTCGACCTCTTCAAAGACATCAACCACGTATGGGAACTCCGCACGAAAGGCGCAAGGGGAATAGAGCGGCGGAACCTATAGCGGCAGCGTGGCCATCGCAACGGTCCGGCGTCGTCGGGGGCTTACCCTGCGCCGGGCTTCGACGCCATGAAAGTCTCGAAGGCGGCCTTGTGGTCGGGATGCCAGCGCGACAGGGCCGGCCGGTTGAGGATCAGGTCGTCAGCGGCCCAGGCGATGCGCTTTTCGTCCATCTCCCGGCTGACGTCGTTGTCGGGGCAGAGGATGTAGAAGTCTCCCTTCCCCATCGCCTCGACCATGAAATCCACCACCTGTTCCGCGCTCCAGGCGCCCGGCGGCTTCTCCGTCGAGCGCGCGGTCATCCCCGTGAAGGTGTAGCCGGGAATCAGCAGGTGGGCGCTGACCTGCCCACCCTCGACGTTGCGCAACTGGTGGGCCAGGCCCTCGGTCAGCGCCTTCACCGCCGCCTTGCTGGTGTTGTAGGCCACGTCTCCGGGCGGATTGGTGATGCCCTGCTTGGAGCCGGTGTTGATGATGGCGCAGGGCGCGCCCTGGTCCAGCATCCGGCTGGTGAAGGCCTGCACCCCGTTGATCACGCCCCAGAGGTTGATCTCCAGCAACCGGCGCCAGCGGTCCGGATGCTCCCAGGCGCCGGCCCCGCCGCCGACCCCGGCATTGTTCATCAGCACCGCCACCTCGCCGAACCGCTCATAGGCGGCGTCGCGCAGGCGGTTCACGGCGTCGGCGTCCGAGACGTCGGTGGCCACCGCGAACACGTCGGCGGGCGCACGCGCCGTTGCGGTGACGGCCTTCACGGCGGCCTCGAGCCCTTCGGCGTTCCGGTCCGCCAGGCAGACCTTCATACCCAGGCCCGCGAACCGCTTGGCGGCGGCCAGGCCGATGCCGCTGGCCCCGCCCATCACGACGGCGGCTCGGCCAGGGGTCAGGGCGGGGTGGCTCATCGGGTCTCTCCGAGGTTCAGGGGCGCAAGGCCGCGGCGGTCAGGGCCGCGATGCGGGCCAGGCTGGCGCGGTAGGTCGCCGGATCGGGCGGGCCGGTCTCGCTCTGCTTGGCGCCCTTGGCGGCGGCCATCATTGTGGCGGCGATTGCGGCGGCGTCGAGGCCGGATGCCGTCAGGTTCGCCTCCCCCGCATTTTCGGCGGCGTTCAGGAAGCCAATGAGGCGACCGGTATAGGTCCTGTCCACCTGACCGGCGATATCGGGCCCTACCGTAAGCCGCGTGGAGCTCAGCTCCACCAGATGCTCGGACTGGCCATAGCGGTCGTACATGCCGGCATAGAGCGCCTCCAGCACGCCGCGCAGCCGCGCGCCGAACCCGCCGCCCGCCGCCTCGGCCAGGTCGCAGGCCAGTTCCACCTCGGCCAGGTTGCGGGCCTGCATGGCGCGGAACACCGCCTCCTTGCCGTCGAAGTAGAGATAGACCGTGCCCTTCGCGATCCCGGCCTCGCGGGCGATGTCGTCGATGGAGGTGCGGCGGAATCCGAACTGGGTGAACAGTCGCTGGGCGGCGTTCAGGATCGCGTCGGCCTTGGTGCGGGACTCGGGGGCGGGCTCGGCCATGCACCTATTAGGCGGGCCAACCGATTGACATCAAGTGTCCGATGAGACGAAATGACCTAATCAATTGAATCGGTCATTTCGTCCAGGAAAGATGCGCATGAAGACCCGTCAACTGGGGGCCAAGGGCCCCACCGTCTCCGCCATGGGCCTGGGCTGCATGACCATGACCGCCGTCTACGGCGCGCCGTCGGACAAGGCCGAGAGCCTCGCCACCCTGGACCGCGCGCTGGAACTGGGGATCAACTTCTGGGACACCGCCGACATCTACGGCCCCTATGAGAATGAGGAGCTGCTGGGCGAGGCCCTGACCGGCCGCCGCGGGCGGGTCTATCTGGCCACCAAGTTCGGCATCGTCCGCAAGGGCGAAGGGACCGGCGTCGACGGCAGCCCGGCCTATGTCCGCGCCGCCTGCGAGGCCAGCCTGAAGCGGCTGAAGACCGATGTCATCGACCTCTATTACCTGCACCGCGTGGACCGCGACACGCCCATCGAGGAGACCGTCGGCGCGATGGCCGAGCTGGTGAAGGCGGGCAAGGTCCGTCACATCGGCCTGTCGGAAACCTCCGCCGAGACCCTGGAGCGGGCCTGCAAGGTCCACCAGATCACCGCCCTGCAGAGCGAGTACTCGCTCTGGACCCGCGATCCGGAGAGCGGCCCCCTGGCGGCCTGCGCGCGCCTGGGTGTCGGCTTCGTGCCCTACAGCCCGCTCGGCCGCGGCTTCCTCACCGGCGAGATCAGGACCCCCGACGACTTCGGGGCCGCCGACTGGCGGCGCTCCAACCCCCGCTTCCAGGGCGAGAACTTCGACAGGAACCTGGCCATTGTGGACAAGGTCAAGGCGCTGGCGCAGTCCAAGGGCGTCACGGCGTCGCAACTCGCCTTGGCCTGGGTGATGTCCAAGGGCGAGCACGTCGTGCCGATCCCCGGCACCCGCCGCATTAAGTACCTTGAGGACAACGCCGCCGCCGCCGACGTCGTTCTGACGGCGGCCGAGCTCGCCGAGATCGACGCCGCCTTCCCGGCCGATATCTCCGTTGGCGACCGCTACGCCGCTGGGATGATGGGGTCCCTCAACGGCTGATCCCTACTTGCGGCCCCGTCGGAAGGGCTCCGGATCGGCCTCGTGCTCGTCGAATCCGAAACGGCCGAAGCCCTCCTTCATCTCCACGCTCAGGGGCGCCTCCAGCACCAGGGTCCCGCTCGACGGGTGCGGCAGGCTCAGGCGGCGCGCGTGCAGCTGCAGCTTCAGCGGCCCCGACAGCTCCTTGGAGGCCGCGGTGTTGTACTTTGGGTCCCCCAGGATCGGATGGCCCATGGCCAGCATGTGGGCCCGCAGCTGGTGGGTCCGGCCGGTGTGGGGCCGCAGGGCCATCCAGGCCGCGCGAGGTCCCGCCCGGCTGATGGTGACGAACTCGGTCTCGGCGGGCTCTGCGCCCGGCTCCTTGGGCTGGGCGGGCACCACCATCTCCCGGTCGCCGATCCCCTTCTTCACCAGGGGCAGTTCAAGCACGCCCTCGCCCGGCTTGGGGAAGCCGATGACGATGGCCCAATAGGTCTTCTGCGCCTTGCGCCGCGCGAAGGCGCCGGCCAGCTTCGCCGCCGCGCCCGGCGTCTTGCCCAGCACCAGGACGCCCGAGGTGTCACGGTCGAGGCGGTGGACCAGGCGCGGCCGCTCCAGCCCCTCCCCCCAGGCGCTCAGCAGCCGGTCGATATGCTTGTGGGTCTTGGTCCCTCCCTGCACGGCGAGGCCGGCGGGCTTGTTCAGCACCAGGACCTCATCGTCCTCATAGAGCACTAGGCTCTTGGCGTAGGCCGCCTCGCGAGCGTCGATGCCCTGATCGGCGCGGGCGCCGGGCTCCGGCGGGTCAGGCAGCGGCGGCACCCGCACCTGCGCCCCGCCCGCCAGCCGGGTGTCGGGCTTGGCCCGGCCGCCGTCGACGCGGATCTGGCCAGAGCGGGTCAGTTTCTGGATCTGGATGTGATTGAGGTGCGGCCAGCGGCGCTTGAACCATCGGTCCAGGCGCACCCCGTCCTCCCCGGCGTCCACGAACAGGGTGCGGACCTCCTTCACGCGAACACCCGCCGCGCCACGATCAGACCGACGAACAGCGCTGTCACCGAGAGCACGACTGAGGCCAGCGCGTAACTCGCCGCCACGCCGTAGGCGCGCCGCTCGATCATCAGGGCGGTCTCCAGGGAGAAGGCCGAGAAGGTGGTGAAGCCCCCCAGGACGCCGACCCCCAGCAGCAGCCGCAACTTCTCCTGTTCGGCCCCGCCCTTGAAGGCCAGGAACCCCGCCAGCAGACCCATCAGCAGGCCGCCCGCGATATTGGCGATGAAGGTCCCATGGGGCCATCCGGCGCCGAACCATCGCAGGGCCTGGATCCCCAGGCCATATCGCGCCACCGCGCCGGCCGCGCCGCCCACGGCCACTAGAAGCACCTTGTCCATCGGCCCCTTATGCGACGGCCCAGGGGCGGCGTCGAGACGAGGAACGCCGCGCCGCAACGCCTGGTTAAGCCCGCCTCCCCATAATGGGGTGGTAGTTGTTCTTCACTGGTCGCTCCTGCGTGTTTTCTGGCGAGCCCAAGAGTATCGAGCGCATCACCGCCGGCGGCGCCGCCGCGGCGCTCGAACGGCTGGCTGGAACCGACCTGGTGGAGCGCGGCTGCGTCACCATCATCAGCGTCGACGCCATCCGCCAACGCTCCGGTGACCGCTGGCCACGCAAGCGCGACGCGGTCTGGGCCTATGTCGGCAAGAGGTTCGACGAGCACCTGGCCTATCAGGACATCCGTCATCGCATCGGCGAGACCGACTTCCTGGTGGCCGTGACCTCCGAGGAGGGCGTGGCCGCCCAGGCGCTCAGCCTGAAGATCCTGGAAGAGGCCCTGCTGTTCTTCCTGGGGGTCGCCGATCCCGCCGACATGAAGATCCGCGCCGTCAGCGCCATCAACGGCCAGGAACTCGCCTGCACCGACATCGACCCGGCTGGCGTCACCGGCCACCGTCCGGCTCCGCCGGTGGAGCTGGTGATCTCGGCTTCTCGCCCCACGGTCGATCCGGTCGAGGAGCGCCGGCGCAACCCGATCTCCTTCGTCACCGCCTCGGGCCAGAACCTGCGCATAGACTACAGCCTCGAGGAGGCCGTCAGCCTGCGCCACAAGGTGACCGCCGCCCTGCGGATCGAGCCCACCGTGACCCACATCGCCAGCGGGCGGTCGATCCCGGCCCGGGCCTTCGCCAAGCTGTCGGACGACGACATCGCCTTCATCGACCGCGCGTCCCTGGACTACGCCGCCCTGTTCGTAGGCCCGGAAGACCGGCCACAGCCGCTGATCCTGCCACTCTCCTTCCGCACCCTGTCGACCCGCAAGGGCCGGCAGGCCCTGATCAGCGCCGAGGGCCTGCCGCCGCAGCGGGTGAAGGTCGGTGTCATGGTCGAACTCATCGACGTCGATCGTGGCACGCCGGAGGCCCGGCTGCTGGAGGTCACTGGTCTCGTTGGCCAGCTGTGCAAGGGCGTGCTGGTCCGCCTGCAGCCCGGCCGCGACGCGGTTGGGCCGGTGAAGGGCGCCCGGCTGCAGGGCCTGACCGTGGCCGCTGTCGATCTCGGCGGTACGGACAGCCAGGTGGCCAGTCACATGCTGAACCTGGCCTCTCAGGCACGGGGCCGGACCCCGGTCCTGATGATCCACGGCCTGCCCTCCGAGGGTTACCTGGACGTCGCCCAGGTGGCGGGCTTCACCCACGCCTCGCTCAGGGTGACGCAACAGCTTCAGGCGCTGGAGCAGCCAGCGGCCTGAGCCATCCTTCTTCCCCCACGCAGTGGTGGAAGCAGATTGCGCTAGACCCTGGGCCCGAGCGCGCTGCGCAGGCCGCGCGCGTCGTAGACGTCTGCGCCGGGGGGCTTCTCGCCCTTGCCCATCACCACCTCGATGGTCTGGGCCAGGGCCGGTCCGCCGCCGAGATCAAAGCTGGCGCCGAGACCGATCCCGACCCCGCCGCCCCGGCCATAGCTGCCGCCGCCGGTGCCAAGCGATACGCGCGGACCGCTGTTGCTCCCGGCCTGCCGCATCATCCGATCCGACACCCGGAACCAGTCGTAGCCGTCGGCCAGGGCGATATCGGCGGCCCGCAGCAGGGCGTAGTCGGACACCTGTTCGGGCGACCCGCCGGGGCCGCCCCGGAAGGTGACGCGGTAGCGGCCCGGCTCGATCCGGTAGGAGGAGAAGCCCACGGCCTCTGGACCGTTGGCGGCGGTATAGACGGTGGGGGCGCTCGCGCAGGCGGACAGCCCGGCGCAGAGCGCGGCGGTAAGCAGCAGGCGTTTCATCGGCGGCCATCCAGTCGGGGCGAAAGTCTTGCGACTTCCAGGGCTTGGCGTGAGAACGGCCAGCCCCGGCCTCCGTTCCGGTCAGGCTTCGGTCAGGCCGATCGCCGCCAGCAGCGCGGCCATGTCCGGCGGGGTCGGCGCCTCAAGCTTCTTGGTCCCGCCCTCGGGGTGGGGGAACGACAGGGCGCCGGCATGCAGCATCAGGCGCGGCACGGGTTGGCCGCCCACCGCCAGCGCCCCGCCATAGCGCGCGTCGCCCGAGATCGGCCGGCCGATGGAGGCCAGATGCACCCGCAGCTGGTGCATGCGACCGGTGTCAGGCGACAACTCCAGCAGGGCCGCCACCGTATTGGACGACAGGGTCTTGTACCGGGTCTTGGCCGTCTCGGCGTCCGGGTGATCGGGCGGGCAGACACGCATGAAAGCCTCCCGGCCCGCCTCGTCCCGGCGCAGGGGAACCTCGATGGTCCCGCCCGTGGGGTCGGGGGCGCCGGGAGTCACAATGGCCCGGTAGGTCTTGGAGAACCTGCGTCCCATCATCGCCTTGCCGAGGAAGCCTGCCGCGGGCTTGGTCTTGGCCGTCAGGATGACGCCCGAGGTGTCGCGGTCCAGGCGGTGGATCAGGCGCGGCCGCGCCTTGCCGGGCTTGGCGAAGGCCCACAGCATCTCGTCCAGGGTATGGACCTGTCCTCGCCCGCCCTGACTGGACAGGCCGGCCGGCTTGTTGAGCGCCAGGATGTGCGGGTCCTCATAGATCACCAGGCTGCGGACCAGGGCGATCTCGTCCGGCGTCAGGACCACCGGCTTGGCCTCGGCCTTGGACTTCGGCGGAGACCTCACCGGCCCTCGCGCTCGGCCCGGATCGCCGCCCAGCGTTCCAGCCGGTCCTTGATACGCGCTTCCGATCCCTGGTCCTTGGGGTGGTAGAAGCTCTGCCGCGCCATGCCCTCGGGGAAGTAGTTCTGGCCCGAGAAGCCTTCCTCCGTGTCGTGGTCGTAGGCGTAGCCCTTGCCGTAGCCGAGGTCCTTCATCAGCTTGGTGGGGGCGTTTCGGATATGGGCCGGTGGCATCAGGGAACCGGTTTCCTTGGCCGATCGCATGGCGGCCTTGTAGGCCACATAGACCGCGTTGGACTTCGGCGCGGCGGCCAGGTGCACCACCAGCTGCGCCAGGGCCAGGTCCCCCTCCGGCGAGCCCAGGAAGTCGTAGGTGTCCTTGGCCGCATTCGCCAGCACCAGGGACATGGGATCGGCCTCGCCGATGTCCTCCATGGCCGCCCGGATCAGCCGGCGCGCGATGAACAGCGGGTCCTCGCCACCGGTCAGCATGCGGGCCAGCCAGTACAGCGCCGCGTCGGGATCGGACCCCCGGATCGACTTATGCAGCGCCGAGATGAGGTTGTAGTGCTCCTCCCGGTCCTTGTCGTAGGCCGGACTCCGCTTCTGAAGAATCTCCCCCAAGGCCTTGATCGACAACGGCTTCGCCGTGCCGATATTGAACAACGTCTCGGCCAGGGTCAGCAGATAGCGCCCATCTCCGTCGGCCAGGGCCACCAGGGCGTCGCGGGCCTCAGGCTCCAGCGGCAGCGCCTTGCCCTCATGGGCCTCGGCCTTGTCCAACAACGTGCCCAGCGCCTCGTCGTCCAGCCGCCTCAGCACATAGACCTGCGACCGCGACAGCAGCGCCCCGTTCAACTCAAACGACGGGTTCTCCGTGGTCGCCCCCACCAGGGTGACGATCCCCTCCTCAACGAAGGGCAGGAAGCCGTCCTGCTGGGCGCGGTTGAAGCGGTGGATCTCGTCGACGAACAGCAGGGTCGATTGCCCCGCCGAGCGTCGCATCTTGGCCTGTTCGAAGGCCTTCTTCAGGTCGGCGACGCCCGAGAACACCGCCGAGAGCTGCTGGAACTCGTAGCCCGCCTCCTTGGCCAGCAGCCGGGCGATGGTGGTCTTGCCGGTGCCGGGCGGACCCCAGAGGATCATCGACGACAGCCGCTTGGCCTCCGCCATCCGTCGGATCGGCCCCTCGGGTCCAAGCAGGTGCTCCTGCCCCACCACCTCGTCCAGCTTCTGCGGACGCAGACGGTCCGCCAGCGGCGAGGGTGCGTGCGGCGTCAGACCCGCGGCTTCGAAGAGGTCGGCCATCCAGGGGATATAGCCCTCCCTCCCCGCCATGGGGAGGGAGAAGCCGGTCCTACGTCCGGAAGTTCGCCGTGATCTCCTGGCCGCCGCGCACGATGGTCACCTGCCACTGGCCGCCATTGCTGCTGACGATGCCGACGAGGTCACGCACCGAGTTGATGTCGCGGCCGTTGACCCGGCGGACGATGTCGCCCGGGCGCAGGCCCGCGTTCATGGCGAAGCCCCGGCCCATCTTGGTCACCAGCACGCCCTTGCCCGAGAAGGGATCCAGGCCCAGCTCATCGGCCACCGCCGGCGACAGGTTCACCACCGTGGCCCCGTCGAAGGGGTTGCGGCCGGCGATCACGCGCTCGTCCCTGGCCGGCGTCGCGGGCGGCGCCTCGGCCTTCAGGTTCAGGGTCAGGTTGGCGCCGTCGCGCAGCACCCCCAGCTTCAGGATCTCGCCGGGACGGCTGGACCCCAGGGCGTAGCTAACGCCGGCCGGATCGGCCATGGGCTTGCCATCCACCGTCAGGATCACGTCCTCAGGCTTCAGACCGGCGCGGGCCGCGGGGCCGCCGGGCCAGATGTCGGCCACCAGGGCGCCCGACGGGATGGTCATGCCCAGGCTGCGGGCGATCTCGCCGCTCACCGGCTGGGTCCGCGCGCCCAGCCAGGGGCGCACCACCACCTGGCCGCCGCCGGCCGCCGTCTCGACGATGCGCTTCACCATCGCGCCGGGGATCGCGAAGCCGACCCCCGAAGACGAGCCCGAGCGCGACAGGATGAAGCTGTTCACCCCGATCAGGTCGCCGTCCATGTCCACCAGGGCGCCACCCGAATTGCCCGGATTGATCGCCGCATCGGTCTGGATATAGGCGTTGGCGGCGTCGCCATTGGGGTCGGCGGTGCGGTTCAGGGCCGAGATGATGCCGTTGGTCACCGTCTGGCCGACGCCGAAGGGGTCGCCGATGGCCAGCACCAGGTCGCCCACCTGGGCCTCGCCGGTGTCGTCGATGGGCAGGACCGGCAGGCGCTCGGACCCCACATCGATCTTCAGCACCGCCAGGTCGGTGCGCGGGTCGGCCAGCAGCAGCTTGGCGGGGAACTCGCGCCGGTCGGCCAGGGCCACGGTGATCTCCTGCCCGCCCTGCACCACGTGATTGTTGGTGATGATCACCCCGTCGCTGCGGACGATGACGCCCGAGCCCAGGGAGCCCTCGATCCGCTCGCGCGGCGCCCCCATGCCGAACATCTGCCAGAAGGGGTCGGACTGCTGGCGGACCAGCCGCTTTGACGAGATGTTCACCACCGCCGGCGCGGCGCGCTTCACGACCGGGGCGAAGGACATCTTCATGGTCATGGAGTCGCCGGGCGCCGCACGGGTCGGCTGGACCAGCTGCGGGATCTGGGCCTTGGACTTGGCCGAGGGGTCGGAACAGGCGGCCAGCAGGGCCACGAAGGGGATCAGGACGCGATAGGCTCGCATGGGCTCTCCGAGCGGGGAAACGTCGCCGGACTTTGACGAGGTTTCAGGCGCATTGATGGCCAGAGCACGATAGCCGAAAGTGGCCACCGGTTTCGGCGGCCATCGCGCTCCGACTTAAGATAGGGGGTGACCGATAGCCGGTCACCCCCTGGCATCTAGGCTGACTTCTGTTCGGGCGAAACAGGCCTCGCGAAAGCCAGGACAAGTATCCAGGCCACCAGGCTCAAGACGCCGCCGATCAGGATGGTCAGGCCAGACCAGGCCAGCCCCCAGGTCAGGGTGGCGGCGAACACCTGGGTCACCGCGATGGGGGCGGCGATACTGGTCAAACTGGCGATGGACCCCATGGCGCCCTGCAGCCGCCCCTGCTCCTCGGCGCCGACCTTGGAGCTCATCAGGGACTGCAGGGCCGGCGTGGCCATGCTGCCCAGCACGATGGGCAGGTTGGCGATCCAGAACCAGACCCCGGTGGGGGCGAGCCCCACGGCGAAGAAACCCGTGACCTCCAGGGCCAGGCCCAGCAGCACCGTGCGCTTGTCGCCCAGGGCCTTGGCGATCCGGCCCGTCAGGCCGGTCTGCACCGCGATGCTGGCCACCGCCAGGGCGCTGCAGAAGATCCCGAAGTCCAGCGGGCTCCAGCCGTAGCGGTGGGCGGTGTAGAGCACCAGCAGGTTGTCCTTGGCCTGGAAGGCCAGCCAGATCAGCAGCAGGGCGATCCCCAGCACCAGCAGGCCCTTGCGCTGGACAAGCAGGTCCACAGCGCCCCAGGGGTTGGCCTTGGCCCAGCGGATGGGCGCACGCTTCTCCTTGGGCAGGGATTCCGGCAGGACGAAGATTCCGTAGATCCCGCCGAGGAAGGCCACGGCGGCGGCGGCCCAGAACGGCGCCCGGATATCGTGCATGGCCAGCAGGCCGCCGATCGCAGGGCCCATGATGATCCCGCTCCACAGGGCCGCGGTCATCCAGCCATAGGCCTTGGTGCGCTCTTCCGGCGGCGTCACGTCGGCCACATAGGCCATGGCCGCGGCCTGGGCCCCGCAGGTCAGGCCGCACAGAATCCGCGCCGCCATCAGCCAGCCGACGGTAGGCGCCAGCGCCCCCATGACCAGCTCGGCCCCGACCCCGAACACCGAGATCAGGATCACCGGCCGGCGGCCGAAGCGGTCGCTCAGCATCCCCAGGAACGGCGCGGCCAGGAACTGGGGGATGGCCCAGCCCACCTCCAGGAACCCGACCCAGCGGGCGGCGGTGGCCGGGTCGCGGCCCACCAGCTCTTGGGCCAGCCGCGGCAGGACGGGGAAGGAGATCGATTGGGCGGAATAGTCCAGGAAGATGGTGATCGCGACGAAGATCAGCGCCGCGCGGCGGGTGCGATGGGGCATGGATGTCTCGAGGTTCCGGCGCCTGCCGGCATGACAAAGGGCCCGGCCGTCGGCCGGTTGCGAGGACGGCGGCGCCGAGGCTGGTCAGCCTCCGCCCGCGTCCTAGGCCCTGGTCTTCTCGAATGCGATCATGGGGTCAGCCTACCGCTCCGGCTCCGCTTGGCAAGCCCTCGGCCTTGGCCTGGGCCGGCACGTCGCGGGCGAAGGCCAGGGCCAGGCTCCAGGCCACCAGGGTCAGGGCCGCGCCCGCCAGAATGGTCAGGCCCGACCAGCCGGGCCCCCTCCCCGCCGCGACCGCCAGGGCGAAGACCTGGGTGAAGGCGATAGGCCCGAACAGGCCCGTCAGGCTGCCGACCCCCATCATCGCCCCCTGCAACCTGCCCTGCTCGTCCGGATCGACCTTGGCGGTCATCATCGCCTGCAGGGCGGGACCGGCGATGTTGGAGAGCGCCATGGGCAGGTTGGCGATCCAGAACCAGAAGCCCGTGGGCGACAGCCCCACGGCGGTGAAGCCGATCACCTGTAGGGCAAGACCGCCGATCAGCACCTTGCGCTCCCCCAGCCAGGTCACCGCCCGGCCGGTGAGCTGGCTGGTGACCACGATGTTCACCGCCCCCAGCGCGCTGCAGAAGATCCCCAGGGCCATCGGGTCCCACTGATAGCGATAGGCCGTGTAAAGGACGAAGACGCTGTTCATGGCGTGCATGGCGAACCACAGCAGCAGCAGGATGAGCGCCAGCATCGGCAGGCCCGGCCGCGAGAACACCAGGCTCAGCGAGCCCACCGGATTGGCGTTGGCCCAACGCATCGGCGCACGACGTTCCTTGGGCAGAGATTCGGGCAGCACGATCAGGCCATAGACTCCGTTGGCCAGGGCTACGGCGGCGGCGGCCCAGAACGGCGCCCGTGGATCCCAGGCGCCCAGGAGACCGCCCAGGGCCGGGCCCAGAATCACCCCGGTCCAGGCCGCGGCGTTGAGCCAGCCATAGCTCTTGGCCCGCTCCTCCTGCGGGGTGATGTCGGCCACATAGGCCATGGCCGCCCCCTGCGCCCCGGCGGTCAGGCCACACAGGATCCGCCCGATCAGCAGCCAGGCCAGGGTCGGGGCCAGCGCCATGATGGCCAGATCGATGGACAGGCCGAAGATCGAGATCAGGATCACCGGCCGGCGGCCGAACCGGTCGCTCAGCATGCCGATCACCGGGGCGGCGAAGAACTGCGCCACCGACCAGGCGGCCACCAGCACCCCCACCCAGCGGGCGGCGGAGGAGACCTCGCCTCCCACCATCTCCTCCACCAGCCGGGGCAGGACCGGGAACACCATGGTGTGGCTGACCACGTCCAGGCAGATGGTGATGGCGATGAACGGCAGGCCGGCCTTGCGGAGGTTGGCGGACGCGGGCGCCCCCGTATGGGGGCTGGGGTCGACTGGCAGGGTCATGAGATATCTCGAAACGCCGGCCGCCGGAGCGGTCGGGGAAAAGACGGTCGCAGGCGAACAGGCTCCGGCCAGTGTGGCCGGGCGCCGCCTAGCCCCTCATCGTCTCTGTCTGCGTCGTCGCCATGATTACCCTACGGTAGAGGTGTGACAGGTTCCGTCAAGCCGCCGCGGCGGCTGTCGCCGGCGCATGGGCCACCCGCATCCCCAGCAGCAGCGCCATCAGCAGCAGGAAGGCGGCCAGATAGATGGCCAGGCCCGGCGCATGCAGGGTGGCGTCATGCCGGATCGACCAGGCGAAGATCGTGCCGAACATGATCGGGCCCAGCACCGAGGCGACCCCTTGCAGGCTCTGGTTGGCGCCCTGCAACTGACCCTGGTGACTCGGGTCCACGCGACGGGTCATCAGCCCCTGCAGCCCCGGCTGCATGAAGTTCAGCAGGGCGAAGACCGGCGCTGAGGTGATATAGAACCAGCCGGTGGGCGCGAAGCCGTAGAGGGCGAAGCCGAGGCAACCGCCTGCCGCCCCCAGCAGCAGGGCCCCCCGCTCGCCAATCCTGGCCACCACCGGCCCCACCAGCAGGGTCTGCACCCCCACCCCCAGCAGGCCCGTCGCCATCATGGTCAGGCCGATGATCCCCGGGCTCCAGCCATAGCGGTAGCCGGAATAGAGCACGAAGATCGACGGCAGCACGGTGTGGGCCAGCTGGAACAGGAAGCCGACCCCGGCCAGGCCCAGCAGGTCGCCATGGGCCCTCAGGAAGGCCAGCGAGCCCACAGGATTGGCCCGCTTCCAGTCGAAGCTGGTGGTGCGCTTCTCCACCGGCAGGGATTCCGGCAGCACGAAATAGCCGTAGAGCCAGTTGATCGCCGTCAGGGCCCCGGCCACCAGGAACGGCAGCCGCAGGTCGAACTCCGCCAGGAACCCTCCAAGGGCCGGCCCCACCAGGAAGCCGAAGGAGAAGGCCGAGCCCATCCAGCCGAAGGCCTTGGCCCGGTCCTGCGGCGGCGTCACGTCGGCCACATAGGCGTTGGCGGTGGAGAAGCTGGCCGCCGTCACCCCGTTCAGCACCCGGCCGACGAACAGCCAGGCCAGGTTGGGGGCGAAGGCCATGAACATGAAGTCGACAGCCAGGCCAAACAGCGAGATCAGCAGCACCGGCCTGCGCCCGATCCGGTCGCTCAGCATCCCCAGGATCGGCCCGCAGAACAGCTGCATGATCCCCCAGACGCAGCCGAACACCACATTCCACAGGGCGGCCTCGGCGGTGTCGCCGCCGGTAAAGCTCTTGATCAGGTTGGGCAGCACCGGGATCATGATCCCGAACGACACCGCGTTCATCAGGGCGCAGACGAAGACGAAGCTGAAGGCCGCCTTGCGGCCACCGGCCGTGGGTGTTGCGTCGCTCATGATCTTGGTCTCCCCCCAGCACCAATCTGAAACAAAACAGGAACTCGTTCAACCGCGTTAGGTCGCGGTGTCCCGCAGCGCCGCAAGCTGCGCCTGCCAATATTCCGCCAGCCGCATCAGCAGCGCCTGGTCCGGGAAACCGTGCCGCGCGGCGCTCTGGAGCGGAACCTGGTCGAAGCCACGATGCTCGATGCTCACCCGCGTCTCGTCACCCACCGCCTCGAACCGCACCTCGACCTGCGTCTTGAGCTCGGGCGGGAAGTTCGCCTGCCGCCAGGAAAACTCCAGCCGGTGCGGCGGCTCCCAGGCGGTGATCCTGCCGATCTCGAACACCTTGCCGTTGGCGAGCGTCTCCGTCAGCCGGCCGCCCTCCCCGGGTTCGAAGGCCAGCAGGCCCGGCGCCCTGGGAGTCGTCTGGAACAGCGGGTTGGGCTTCCACCACATCCCGATCTCGCCGACAAAGGCCTCGAACGCCCGCTCCGGCGTCGCCTTCACCCGCAGGGCCACAAACACCTTCGACGTCATCGCTTTCCTCCCCCGTTCACGGGCAGGGGAATCGCATATGGCGTTGGAGTCGAAATCTTAGGTCGAAGCGGATTCTGCAGATGTCTCCTTGGTGTTT